>CBFCXB010000127.1:0-6980 GCA_965601905.1 uncultured bacterium
AGCTTTCTCCCGCCGCCGAAACCGGCGAAGTAGTGAAACGACAGCGAACCGAGACACACGACGAGTGAGGACGTTGCAACCCGCTTGTTGAAGCGGCACGGCGTGCCCGCCGGGGTCGCCCCCAGGTCAACCATTGCTGCCGCGTCACGGGCGTCATGCTCCGTAACCTTCCAGCGGATAATGGTATCAGCCCCAAGGTGCCGGGCAAGCTCCTCGGGACTGTGTCCGCGATGCATCCCCATCGCGAGGATGATCTCCACGCGGTCCGGCCCCGCGCCGGCGTCCTCGAGGTAGGCGAGGATCGATTCGAGGGCGGTCCTGAGTCCGCTTCCACGCGTGATATCCGATATCAATACGGAGATTCTTCCCGTTCGTGGAATCAGTGCTTCAAGGGAAGGTGATACAACCGGACGAGAGAGTGCACGTGTGATTGCACCGGCCGGATCGGGCAGGGCCGGAGGAAACCGATCGCCGATGATCCGCACGTGGTAAGAGGCGGGCAACACCAGATGCAATGAACGTTCATCGTACGGAAGTCGGCAGAGCACCGGTTACACCCCCACGCTCGATCACGCCGCCGTGCATTATCATACTCCTCATGGTGAGCGGTTGAAAGAGCATTCGATGGAAAAATGACCATTGGGGAACAATCAATCGGGCAGGATGTGCGTGCCGGTTGTCCCCTCACAGGCTTCGAGCAACCGCACCGCATTCGATATGATGACTTCCCGTCCACCGCTCTCGAGAAAATCAATAGCGGCGCGCACCTTCGGTCCCATGCTGCCCGCCGGAAATTCGTACGCCTTGTACAGCTCCGTGACTTCCGAGAGCGATACCTTCCGCAGAGGTTTCTGGTCGGGCTTGCCGAAGTTGACGTAAACCTCCTCAACATTGGTAAGAATGATCAACCGCTCCGCATCCACGTTTCGTGCGAGCACGGATGCCGCCCTGTCCTTATCGACGACGGCTTCCACGCCGACTAGCTGCGTACCCTTTCTCACCACCGGAATGCCGCCTCCTCCCGCGGCGATGACGACGATCCCCATCTCGATAAGTCTTGCGACGATATCGGCCTCGACGATCTCGCGTGGCGTGGGACTTGGAACGACGCGGCGGTACCCGCGATCGGAATCGTTCTCCACCAGCCATCCCTTCTGTCGTTCGAGCCGTTTGCCCTCCAGTTCCGTATAGAATGGACCGATCGGCTTGGTCGGTCGCTGGAACGCGTCGTCGTCCGCCGATACGATGACCTGTGTCACGATCGAGACGACCTGCCTGTCAAGATCCCTCGCACCCAGTTCGTTCTTCAGCGATTGTTGTATCATGTAGCCGATACCGCCCTGCGAATCCGCGCCGCAGACATCGAGCGGCATCGGGGAGATGCGGTCCTTGACCGCCTCGTTCCGCTCCATGATATTACCGACGATGGGGCCGTTGCCGTGGGTGAGGAGCACCCGCCTGCCCGATGCGATGAGATCAGCCACCTGCCGCATCGACGCGGCGGTGAGCGATCGCTGCTCCTCGATCGTTCCCACACCGCCGGACGGTATGATGGCGTTGCCGCCCAGCGCAATGACGTCGATCCCCGTTCTCAAAGACTCCTCCATGTAAAAACAGTTCCCCCTGGCGAAGGATTACCTTCACCAGGGGTAAACCGTATACGTATCTGCTACAGTACTTCCTGTATTTTCTCCAGCGCCTTCTTGAGATTCTCCTGCGAGTTCGCGTATGAAAAGCGAAGATATCCTTCACCGTAGTTGCCGAAGCTCGTGCCGCTGAGACCCGCAACACCGGCCTTCTCGAGGAGATGCTCCTCGAGCTGCTTGGACCGCATCCCCGTCCCCGTGATATTCGGGAAGACGTAGAACGCTCCTTTCGGCTTCAGGCATTTGAATCCCTCTATCTTGTTCAATCCGTCGACGATCAGATCGCGGCGGGCCTTGAATTCGGTCATCATCTTCTTCGACTCGTCCTGCGGTCCGGTCAACGCTTCGATGCCGGCCATCTGCGTGAAGCTCGCCGTGCAGGAGTTGCTGTTTGTCTGGAGCTTCGAGATCTGTTCGGCGAGGGATACCGGCATGGTACCGTAACCGAGCCGCCAGCCCGTCATCGCGTACGTCTTCGAATGTCCCTCGAGAAGAATCACACGGTCCTTCACCTCGGGATAATCGTAGATGCTGACGTGCTTTCCCTCATACACCATCTTGCTGTAAACCTCGTCGCTGAGAATCCACGAGTCGTACTTGTCGGCGAGTTCCGCGATGCCTTTCATGTCCTCGGGCGTGAGAACGCCGCCCGTCGGATTCTGCGGAGAATTGATGATCATGAGCTTCGTCTTTTCGTTCACCAGCCCGCGCAGCTCTTCGAGATCGAACGAGAATGCCTTCTCCTCCCGCAGGGGGATGGGAACCGGCTTGGCACCCACGAAATTGATCACCGATTCGTAAATCGGAAAACCCGGATTCGGGTAAATGACCTCGTCCCCCGCATCGACCAGCGCGAGGATGGAGAAGAACAGTATCGGCTTGGCCCCCGGAGTTATAACGATGTTTTCGGGCTTCACCTCCACCCCTCTGTCCTTGGTGATGAATTCGGCGAACACCTTGCGCGCGTCGGACAATCCGGCCGACGGGCCGTAATGGGTGAATCCGCTCTTCAGGGCGTTGACGGCGGCATCGATGATATTGCGGGGCGTGTCGAAATCGGGCTCCCCGATCTCCAGATGAATAATCTCCCTGCCCTGGGCCTCCATTGCCTTGGCCCGCGCGAGGACCTCAAAGGCGGTCTCTGTTCCCAGACGTTTCATTCTTTCAGCAAGCATCGTTCCTCCTATATTGCAAAGTGGTGACCTTCGCCTCGAATTATGCAACTTCTGAAAAATTCAACAATATCTATATTAGGCGCGATACGGCTGTTTGTCAATAGAATATGGATAAATCCCTATATGGATAAATCCCGGGGAAGAGGGTCGTCCTCATGGGGCACGAATGCAGCCGCTCCACAGGGGTATGCTATTTTTATTTCTTGAGATAGATCACTGTAACCATTACATTTTTAGGTTGGTAATCGGACGCAGTATGGCGGCGGCGCCTGGTACGGCGGCAGCGGCGCTCCCGTCTTCGAGCATTGCACCTTCACGGGAACGAGGCGGAAAACGGGGCGGGCGTCTGCCTCGTCAACAGCAGCACGCGGGCCGTTTTCATCGACTGTACCTTCAGCTACAACACGGCGACGAAACGGGGCGGCGGGATGCATCTCGAACGGGCGATCCCCTCCTCAATAACAAGCTGCACACTCGCCGAGAATGCAGCGCCTGTAAGTGGCGGCATGTATCTCTTCTGGGAATCCCACCTGACCGTTCAAAAACCATCATCGGCTCCGGCCTTCGGCGGTGCGGCACGGTACGCGGATCCCGATTTCACGCTCGATATCGGGTGCTGTGATATCTATGGAAACGCCGGTGGCGATACGATCCCCACCGGGGCGATCGATGGCGGGTACAACATATTCCTCGATCCCCAGTTCTGCGGCGTGAAGGGTTCGGCCAACTACACCCTCCAAAACGACTCGCCCTGCATCCCGATCAACCATCCCGGCGGGCTCCACTGCGGGCTCATCGGGGCGCACCCTGTCGCGTGCGGCGGCGTCTCCGCCGAGAATAAGAGCTGGAGCACGATAAAGGGAATTTTCGTCGAGTAACAGATTCGCCGTCGCCTACCGCATCGAGGAAAGATAGTGCATGATCTCGCGGCGAACCTCCTCCCTGATCTGACTGCCCCGCGATGCGAGTGACTGCAATGACATCCGGTCCACGTAACGCACATGGATGAATTTCCTGAGGCTCGTGAGCGAAATCCTGGCAGGATTTTTCAGCAGGTTTATCGCAACCGCCTTGTTGGCGAATCCGGTGTAGAGATCGCGCCTGTTCGCTATCACCGAGAGGACCCGTGACGAGCGGCACCGCTGGGCTATCAGCGAGATTACTCCCGGTTTGCCGGTCGCCTTGGGATTGTTGAGCAGCTCCATCAAGAAATTATCGTTATCGATATACGACAGCACGAGCGATCGGAACCCGAGCTTTCCGCTCTTGCGGATGTCGGTCCAGTCGATATTCACCGGCATCTCGTCGGCATCAACGAACTGGGCGGACGGAACCTTCGCGACATCGACCGTGAGAACCTTGTCTCGCTGTTCGAATCCCGGCAGCTCGAGAAGGTTTCTCAACTTCTTGCCGGTCGGAATGATGAACTCCAGCAGGCCGTCCCCCCCCGATTCCACGAAAAGTGTTATGCAGCTCAGGATATCGGGTTTTTTGGTCGTGAGGCGGAGCACCGGATGGGTGATCATCGATCGTACGATCGCGGTTCCCGTCTTGAGCTGGGGATACGGATGATTCTTGTCCATCTGCCGCTCGATCAATTCGACGACACGCGTCCCGACCGCCGTCTTGCGCAACGATGCGACGAGGTCGTTCCACCGATCGCCGAGACGCCTGAGAAGAATCAATGAAGGGCCTTCCACATCGTGCGCCGCTTCCTCCACGATCTGTCGCTGCCAGTTCACCTCTTCATGCATATTGAACAACGCCATGACGGTATTCTCGTGTATCTCCGGGTCGAGCCTCGCGACGATCTGCTTCATCCGGTGATCCTTCGCTTCCAGCTCGACTTTGAACCGCTCGAAAATGGCCGTATCCAAGTTCGTGTTCGCGCTACGTACGGCCATTTTCACGCCCCCGCTCCATCCGCGCCATGGGCTATCGCTCGGTGTGGAATCGGCGTTTGGGAGCGGATGCGACATCGAGAGGAGCATCACCTTCTTCTTGAACCACTCATCACTTTCCCCCAGTCTTTCCCCCGCTTGCTCCCTGCGGGTGATCCGTTTCATCACGCGGGTGACGTTGCTGAAACCGGCGAGCTCATCCACAAGCATCTCGACAGGCGGGACGGCGAGAAGAACGCCGTACATCAGCTTGAAACCCGCCATGTCCGCGGAGATTGCAAGGGCGGCCAGCCTGATCATCTCCTTGTCCGGCTCAGACGAGTTCGAGAGCAACTCGGCAAGCGCCGTGGTTCGATCGAGAATATTCCTGATTCCGGCGATCTTCACGAGCGCATTCTTCTTCTCACCCTGCGGAACGTATTTTACCAGCGCGTCAAGAAATTCATCAAAAGGGAGTTCCGGCGGAAAGGTGACAAGCTTCCTGCCCGAAGCCAGCGTATCGTAACTGATTGAGCGTATCTCTGCCATTGCGCCCCACTCCGCATGAATGGTGTAACGTCCCGTTCCTCCTCCCCACAATCCTCCAGTCCTCCTCATGCAAATTCCTGTCCAATCGATGAGGAATCGCACGAATATCTCCCGGCCTGCACCGACCGGCCGGCTCGCGACGCCGCTACCGGCGGAATGAAAGCGTGAGCCCCATCTCGGCATCCAGGGTGGTCCCCGTGACAGCGCGGCCCGAAACGGCCAAACCGCCCCATCGCATCTCGATGAGCATTATCCCCCTCCACCCGCTCCCCCGCACCGATACCCAGGGATAGGATCCTTCCAGCACCGGCTCGTAGGTATAGAGGATCGGCGCCCCCGAAACAGCCCGGTACAGACAGCCGGCCACCGTGCACCGCACGTGACGCCGTAACAGCTCAAATCGGGTGGATGAAGAGACGAGGTACCCTCTGCCCCGTTCCTCATCGGTGAACCGCGCGGAAACTCGGACCTGCGCTGCGGCGCCTCGCCGCCCGATGAATAGGATGTGTCCCCCCCCGGACCCGCTCGAGGAGACCGGCTCATCGGCCGGATACGGAATACCCGGATCATCCCGTTGGAACCGCCACCGGTACGAGAACCTCAGTGTTACCGGTTTCCACCGTGCCTCGAATTCCGTCCTGATGATCTCCGTCTGCCGACGATCCGCCGCATCTCCGGACACGTACCGCTCATACGACGTGCGAATGACTGATCGTCTCCGTACCGCGCCGCTCACAACGGCGGCACAACCCCGCTGCCACGATGACACACGAATCGCTCCACCGGGGACCGCGGCGAATCGCGATCCGAAACCGAAGGGTACCTGGTAAGTCACGACGCCGACATCTACTGGATATCCCTGGAGGGACAGACCCCATGTTCCGGCGCCCGCACCCCGTCCCGCCGCGACCATCTCTACGGCCGTGCGAACATTTCCCCTCCGCCATCTACAATCCAGGGCGCAGAGCGGATCGGCGCCGTCCGGCTCATTGCGCCGTAAGGTGATCCCCGCCTCGCCGCGCCCCACCATGGCACGTACCCTTCCACCCCACACGCACCGACTGTCAACTTCGACGGTGCGGCCCGTGTATGTACGCGGGCGTCCCCCGAAGAACATCCCCCGCAAACAACCGCGCCAGGCCTCGATCGCGCACCCGCGTAACGCTTCGAAGTACAACGAGGGTGCAGGCACGATCCACCGCCTTCCACGGAGGGGAAATCCTGAGGAGAAGGGATAATAGTACGGTGAACCGTTGAACAGGAGGCCCATGGCGAAATCAGGAGTAAAATCGCCGAAACAGAGATTCAACGACGAGGAAAACACCATACGTGAGATGTAAGGAGAAAGAGCCCTGCCCTGCTCGTTGCCCCTTCCCCTCAGGCGCAGCCTCCACATCTCGTTCTCCACAGAGAGAAACGCGTCGGTACGCTCAGAGCCTTCAACACCTATACGGTTGCGCCCGATCCTCGCCCGGATCCGCGTCGGCCCGCGTTCGGGTAAAACGAGAAAACGCTCGAAGCGGTACAATGTCTCGCGCTCGGCGGGTGTGAGCAGCTTGAACCACTGTGTTCCCGACCGATGCTCGTCCCTCGCCCAAATCACGCGCTTTGCGAGCCGGGGCGGGAATCCCGGTATCGAGAGGAGCATCTCGCGTGTGGCCCGTTTCAGATCCAGCGGATTTTCCTCGAGTCGCCTGACGGCCTCGTAATCCTCCATCGCCGTTTCCTGA
>CBFCXB010000128.1:0-6959 GCA_965601905.1 uncultured bacterium
ACAAGGTCAATCAGAAACGCCCGGATATTCCCGGCATCGAGCTGGTACGGCAGTTGCCCCACCGGGGTCTAACGGTATCGTGGCGCCCGTGGAAGAAGCGGGGACTCTCCGCTGCCGATTCCAGCGCCCTCTTCGATGTGCGGGCCAATCTCGCGTGGCAGATGTACGACAAGGATGTCATGCGACGGGAGATCGTATTTTTCAGGGGCGGCGCGCTCGATGAATACGATGCGGTGATCATGGAAGGTTACTGGGAAAACAGTGAGGATCTCTTCGGCGGTCCGTTCATCTGTTTTTTCATATACGACCGGGTCAAATCGCGGTTGTGGGTCGTCGACTGCCTCGTCTACGCTCCCGGTTTCGACAAGCACGTATTTATTCGCGAGCTCCATGCGATTGCGGAAACATTTCGTATAGGATAGTCTGAATCGCGCTCCCGGGATAGTAACCGTAAAACGAGCCCGGAACGGATCACCGGGCCGCTCTCGCAGCAACGGATTGCGCTTTCTCGTTGCCCCACGGCACGGGTTATGCGTGTTTGCATGCGGAGGCATGTTGGGCTTGACAGACTATTGCCACTCTGATAGCTTGTATCGCGGTCTGACAATTGGGCAGGATGCATATGACTGGGGAATATCGTGAAGATATACAACATTTCAGGGAGCGTTACGAACAGGCGCCCGATTCCCGCCTTTTCGCCCCTCTCGCCGATGCGTACCGTAAAAACGGCGACATCGACCGTGCAATAGAACTGTGCGAGAAGGGACTCGAACAATACCCCTCCTACGCGAGCGCGCATGTCATACTGGGCAAGTGTTTCTACGACAAGGGTGCGACGGAACGGGCGCGTTCCGAATTTCTCCGGGTCATCGAGCTCGATGCGGAGAATATGGTAGCCCTGAAATTCCTTGGAGATATCCTCGTGGCCGAGGGGAATCACGAGGATGCCGCCCGGTACTACCGGCGGCTCCTCGCGATCGATCCGACCAACGGGGAGGTCGAGGCGGCGCTGGGTGAACTGGAGGAAGGATTCCAGGTCCAGCAGATCGATCTCACCGATGAGAAGCACATCAGAAGGATCGACGGCGCCGGGGAACTCGCCACAATGACCCTGGCGGGGATATACGCTGCGCAGGGATATTACAAAAAGGCGTTGAAAATCTACCAGGATATCATTCGAAATGAACCCGAGAACACGCAGGCCCGGGAGATGGTGGAGAAGCTGCAAGAGATGATGAGCTCGTCCGAGGAGGAACGAAAGGGGACCTTTGATGACGAGGTATTGACCATATCGCTCGATGATGTGAGCGAGGATGTGATATCCAGCACCGCGGGTACGGGGGGAATCGAGGGTGAAGGAGACGCCGGCACGGATGGTGAAGCCGGGAAACGGGATGAGAGCGAACCACTCTCCGGCGGGAAGCAGGTGGACGAGTTTGCCGAGGCGGTGCGGGAGCTCGACAGGGCGGATACGGGAGCGGGCGAGGAGCCTGGATCGGAGCAATCCAAAGATCAACCCCGGGAAGGGGAGGTCGAGGAGACCGCCGATCATGAGGAGCAAGAGGTGCTCCCCGGGATAGAAGATTTCCGGCAGTGGCTTCGCAAGTTGCGATCGGATGAGGATCAGAAATAGATGTACGGCCTAGAAAGGACGAAACGTGGCGGACACGAGTGATTTTCGGAACGGGTTGATAATCAAGCTCGACGGTGTACTGTACTCGATCGTCGAGTTTCAACACGTAAAGCCGGGTAAGGGAGGAGCGTTCGTCAGGACCAAGCTCAAGCGGATCCCGGAAGGCTCAGTAGTCGATAAAACGTTTCGTGCAGGTGAGCGTGTGGAGGAAGTGCGCGTCGAACGGCAGACGTTCCAGTACCTGTACAACACGGACGATCTCTACTACATGATGAATACGGAAACCTACGAGCAGATGCCACTGCCGAAGTCCCTTCTCGATGATGCACTGCTCTACCTCAAGGAAGGGATGAAGATCACAATCATGATGTTCGGCGACAATCCGATCGCCGTCGAGCCCCCGCTCTTTGTCGAGCTGGCGGTGAAGGAGACCGAACCGGGTGTGCGTGGGGATACGGCACAGGGCGGCACGAAGAGCGCAACGCTCGAAACGGGAACGGTTGTATCCGTTCCCCTTTTCATAGAAGTCGGGGACGTACTCAAGGTGGATACGCGAACGGGACGGTATATCGAACGCGCATGAGTGAGATGTTGTACAAGAAGATCCGGAAACTCGTGGCGATTCTCAAGGCGGAGGATATCGACGAGTTGGAACTGCGCCACTGGTGGACAACGGTACGTGTCGCCCGGCGCCGTCCGGTGCGTGAGGCGGACGCAACGGAGTCGCCGGCCCGCGGACCTTCAGTCCGGATACCGCTCGCCGCGGCGCCGGCCGGGGGGAGCGTCGCCGAGGTGCCAACTCCCGTGCCGGTCAAAGAGGTTTCCGCCGAAGTAGAGCGGGAAGTACCCGCCGCGGCGGAAGTTTCCACGGGAGATGATGCCGGTCTCGACAAGATAGTTTCACCGATGGTTGGGACGTTTTACCGTGCGTCGGCGCCAGACACCGATCCGTTCGTGAGCGTGGGGGACCATGTGGAGATCGGTGAGGTTCTCTGCATCATCGAGGCGATGAAGTTGATGAACGAGATCGAGGCGGATCGGAGCGGCGTTATCAAGAAGATCCTCGCCGAAGACAATCAGCCCGTTGAGTTCGGACAACCACTTTTTCTGGTCGAATCGGCCTAATCCTTGCGAAAATCAATTTCGGCAGCTGAGACTTATTCTCAGGTAATTTTATTAACTGCTTGTTATTTAGTGGATTATGGCATTTTGCCATATATCCGTGTGTGTGCAGAAAACGTTGAAAGGTGCCCGGATGAATATAAAAAAGATACTCGAAGCAATGATCGCCCAGGGATCTTCCGATCTCCATATCAAGGCTGGTATACAACCCGTCGTTCGTGTTGACGGGAAACTGAAACATCTCGATTTCAGCCGCCCCACGCCTAAGGATATGGAGGAGATCGCAGACCAGATCCTCACGCCGCTCCAGCAGGAGCGGTTCCGCGGCACTCGGGAAGTCGATTTTGCATTCGGTGTCTCCGGCCTTGCGCGATTCAGGGCCAACTTTTATGTCCAGCGGGGATCGATCGCGATGGTATTCCGGCATGTTCCCGTGGAGATCAAGAGTGTTGATGATCTTGGTCTCCCCGAGATCATCAAGGAACTCGCCCTGAAGCAGCGTGGCCTCATTTTCGTGACCGGAACCGTCGGGAGTGGTAAGTCGACGACCCTTGCGGCGATGGTCAAGGAGATAAACCATCAGGCGAACAAGAACGTGATCACGATCGAGGACCCGATCGAGTTTCTTCATCACGACGAGAAGAGTATCATCAATCAGCGCGAGATCGGGAGCGATACATCCTCGTTCCACGAGGCGCTCCGTCACATTCTCCGTCAGGATCCGGACGTGATCCTCGTTGGAGAGATCCGCGACGCGCTGACGATGGAGATCGCACTGATGGCCGCCGATACGGGGCACCTCGTTCTCACGACGCTTCACACCACCGACGCGACTCAGACGATCAACCGTGTTATATCCTTTTTCCCACCGCATCAGCACCAGGAGATCAGATACCTGCTCTCGTCTACCCTCCAGGCGGTGATCGCGCAGCGCCTGATCCCCATGAAAGAGGGGAAGGGTCGTGTCGCGGCCGTCGAAGTAATGGTTGTCACGTTCTCTATCAGGGAGTATATTATTGATCCTGAAAAGCAGCCCCTTATCCAGCAGGCGATCAAGGAAGGGGTATCATCGCATGGGATGCAGAGTTTCGATCAGTCCCTGATGAAGCTCTTCACTGAGGGCAGGATCAGCATGGAGGAAGCCCTGAAGAGCAGTTCGAATCCTCACGAGTTCAGCCTGCGGTTGAAGGGGATACGGGCTACGAGTGACAAAACGTGGGAACAGTTCGAAACAGTCGAGAGCGACGCTAAAGCAGAGGACCTCTGAAAATCAGATGTACTCCAAGATTCTTGTCGCCGCGCGCGGAGAAATCGCCCTGAGAGTCATGCGTGCCTGCCGCGAGCTTGGCATCGAGACGGTCGCCGTCCACTCCGAGGCCGATCGTGAATCCCTCCATGTTAAGCTTGCCGATGAAGACGTCTGTATTGGTCCCGCGCAGCCGGTCGAGAGTTATCTCAACATTCCCCGTATCATCGCGGCCGCCGAGATCACCGGTGCTGACGCGATTCATCCCGGGTATGGCTTTCTCGCCGAGAGCGCCCATTTTGCCGAGATCTGCAAGTCCTGCGATATCGACTGGATCGGTCCCGATCCCGCGGTGATGGAGAGAATGGGTGATAAAGTCCTCGCCCGAACATTGATGTCGGAGGCGGGTCTTCCGATCATACCGGGGAGCGCCGGTGTGGTGGAGGGTGAGGCGGAAGCGGAGGAATTCGCCGGGCGGATCGGCTATCCGGTGATGATCAAGGCGGCCGCGGGCGGGGGCGGCAGGGGAATCAGGATCGTCAGAGACGGGGCGCAGCTCCGCGAGATCATTCATACGGCGGGCAAGGAGGCGGAGGTCTCTTTCGGAAGCGGCGGTCTCTACCTCGAGAAGTATCTCGAGTCGCCGCGCCATATCGAAGTGCAGATATTCGGCGACGGAGAGGGAAACGTCATTCACCTGATGGAACGTGAATGCAGTATCCAGCGCCGGCATCAGAAGATCATCGAAGAATCTCCCTCGCCGGGAATCAGCGACGAGACGCGGCGCCGTGTGCTGGAATACGCCGTACAGGGGGCCCGGTATATCCGGTACGGCTCCCTGGGAACGATGGAGTTTCTCGTTTCGCGGCATGAGGAAATATTTTTCCTCGAGATGAATACACGAGTTCAGGTCGAGCACCCCGTTACGGAAATGGTCACCGGGTTCGATCTTATCAAAGAGCAGATCCGCCTCGCCTCCGATGGTGTCAGTCCCCTGTTCGAGATTGATATTGTTCCCCGCGGGCATGCGATCGAATGCCGTATAAACGCGGAGGATGCGCAGAACAGGTTCAAACCGAAGCCGGGAACGGTCACCTTCTACCACCCGCCGGGCGGACCCGGGGTGCGGGTCGATTCGCATCTCTACGACGGGTACGTGATACCTCCCTACTACGATTCACTGCTCGCAAAGATCATCACGTGGGGGGACACGAGGGAAGAGGCGCGCAGCAGGATGATCCGTTCCCTCGGGGAGTGCGTCATTGAGGGTGTAACCACGACGATGCCGTTTTTGCTCTCGATCATGCGGCATGACGAAGAGATGGTCCGGACGTGAAGGGCGGGCGCCGCCGTTTCAATCATGAATATCCTCTTTTATCCAACGGTGGAGCAGGTCGAACGGGACGAGCTGCAGGATACGCACGTCGTGATCATCGATGTGTTGCGCACCGGAAGCACCGTTGTTGCGGCTCTGGAGAACGGGGCGCGGAGGATCATCCCCGTCGAGGATATAGAGACTGCGTCCCGGCTTGCCCGGCCGTCGGAACCCTCGGGCAAGGTCCTTGCCGGTGAGCGCAGGGGGATACGGGTCGAGGGATTCGATCTGGGCAATTCCCCGCTCGAGTTCACGAACGAGGCGATCGGGGGAAAGACGGTCATTCTCACGACGACGAACGGAACACGAGGGATCTCGGCGGCATCGAAATCACTGCGCATCATCATCGGCTCCATCAACAATATCGGTGCCGTGGCGCGTTCAGTCCGCGGTGCGGCATCACTCGCCATTGTATGCTGCGGCACGGAGGGCGGCATCGCGGCCGAAGACATGCTCTGCGGCGGCATGCTGCTCGCCGCACTCGATGACAGGGTCCGGGCAGAGATGCTCGGCGATGCAGCACGGCTGGCGCTCCTTCTCGCTCGTGATGCGGGTAATGGGATCGAGCCGTATCTTCGGGGTTGCGACAGCGGGAGAATGCTGATACAGGTGGGGCGTGAGGCGGACGTTGTCCATTGCGCCCGCCGGGACATCAGCGACGTGGTTCCCGAGATGGAGCAGGGGGCATTGCGCGCGGCAAGCTGATCACCTCCCGCGCGAATCCCGCATTTCACGGTGGGGGATAGACGGGATGAATCTCATGTCCAGCGAGAGAGACACAATACTCCGCATTCTCGACGCGAATGCCAACAGGTGCGCCGAGGGTCTCCGGGTCGTCGAGGAGATCGCCCGCTTCGCCGTTGTGGATCAATCGCTCCTTGTGGAAATCAAGGAAATACGGCACGCCGTCAGGAGGGGAATGGATGCCTTCACGTCCGCTTCGTACCGTTTCAGGGACAGCCGCGAGGACATCGGAAGGAGATGCACCACCGAATCCGAGATGTCGCGCGGATCGATGGAGAGCATCGCGCGGGCCAACTTCGCCCGGGCGGAGGAGGCCCTGAGGGTGCTCGAGGAATTCGGGAAGCTGGTGGACACGCACGTGGCGGAAGGATTCAAGGCGGTGCGGTTCGAACTCTACGAGATCGAGCGTGCCTTTTTCGGCCAGACGAATCCCCACGCGAAGCTCCCCGCCGCCCCGTTTCTCTATGCGATTCTCGATCGCGCCGTCGTTGCTCACGCCGATGTCGCCGTTACCGCCGCATCACTCGTTGATGGGGGAGTGGACATACTCCAGTATCGCGCGAAGGGGGTGCGTCCAGGCGAGCAGCGTGCGGACCTTCTCGCTATCATTCCCGCGGCCGCGTGCCGGCCGGTGCCGGTCATCGTGAACGACGATCCCGCACTGGCCTTCGAGACGGGGGCGCACGGGGTCCATATTGGGGAGCATGACGCGGCGCCGAAAGAGGCGCGGCGCATTCTCGGCCCCGATCGCATCATCGGTGTCACCGTGCATTCGGTACAGGACCTCGAGAGGATCGATCTCGACGTCGTTGACTATGTCGCCGTCGGGGCGATATACG
>CBFCXB010000129.1:0-6922 GCA_965601905.1 uncultured bacterium
GTGCTGCTTCATCTGCTTCGGCAGGAGGAACTGCTGGGCGATCGAGATCTTCTCGTGCAGGAGATAACCGGGAAGCCGGATGATCTCCATCCGGTCCTGCAGCGCCGGCGGAATGGAATAGATGACGTTCGCCGTTGTGATGAACATGACCTCGCTCACATCGAAATCGACCTCGAGGTAGTTGTCGCTGAAATGCTTGTTCTGATCGGGATCGAGCACCTCGAGGAGCGCGGCGGCGGGATCGCCGCGGAAGTCCGAGCTCAGCTTGTCTATCTCATCGAGCAGGAATACGGGGTTTCTCGTGCCGGCCTTTCTCAGCATCTGAATGATGCGGCCCGGCATCGAACCGATATAGGTCCGCCGGTGACCGCGGACCTCCGCCTCGTCACGTGTTCCGCCGAGCGAGACGCGAACGAACCGGCGTCCGATCGCATCAGCGATCGACCTGCCGAGGGAAGTCTTTCCGACACCAGGCGGGCCGACGAAGCAAAGGATAGGACCCTTGAGGTTGCCGACGAGCTTCATGACGGCGAGAAACTCGAGTATCCGCTCCTTGACATTTGTGAGACCGTAATGATCGGCATCGAGTTTCTCCTTGACCTGATCGATGTCGAGGTTGTCCTTGGTGCGCTTGCGCCAGGGAAGCGATATGAGCGTATCGAGATAGTTCCGCACCACCGTCGCCTCGGGGGTCATCGGCGGCATCATCTTGAGGCGGTCGAACTCGCGGTAGGCGATCTTCTCGGCTTCCCTGCTCATTCTGGCGCGTCTGATCTTACGCTTCATCTCATTGAGCTCGTCGGACTCATCGGCCTGTCCCAACTCGCTCTTGATCGCCTTCATCTTCTCGTGCAGAAAGAGCTCCTTCTGGCTCTTCTGCACCTGGTTGGACACCTTCTCGTCGATGTTCTTCTCGACCTCGAGAATTTGGAGCTCCTCGGTGAGTATCCGTCTCAACATCATCAGTCGTTCCTCGAGCCCCTCCGTTTCGAGCAGCCGCTGTTTTATATCATTACGGATCAATATATTGGCCGCAACCGTATCGACGAGCGCCGATCGATCGTCGAGAGATTGCACCGACAGGAGAATCTCGTTCGGCACGCGGGAGTGCATCCGTACGTAGTCCGTGAATAGCTGCTCGACGCGCCGCGCCAGCGCCTCCACCTCGCGCGTCCGCTTATCGACCGTCTCGATCGCATGGACCTGCGCGGCGAGGTAATTGTCCATCTCCATGAACTCTCGAACGCGAACCCGACTGAGCCCCTCGAGCATCAACTTGATCGTCCCGTCGGGAAGGCGGAAGAAGAGGCCGATCCTCACGATCGTCCCGACACGGTGCAGGTCATCGATAGCGGGCTCATTGTCGGATGGACTCTTCTGTGTGATGACAAGAAGAATCTTGTCCGTTTCAATCGCCCGCTCGACGGCGTTCACCGATGGTTGCCGGCCCACAAGTATGGCCGTGGCCATCGAGGGAAATATCACCACATCGCGCAACGGCACGACCGGGTAAAGAATCTCGAACTCTTCATATTTGTCGTCTCGCATGTTTGCCATTATTTATGAATCCATCCTTGCATAGAATACGCTTGCTTTTGGACAAGCGTTGTTTCTCGCCTACCATTTCAGACGGGTACGTGCTCTCTTCCCCAAAAATGTACTCCGTCCACCCGCTTCATTGTGCGCGGCGCTGCCTCTTTTTCTCGAGGATGAACCGGGGCTCGCCCTTCTCCAGGATCGTCTCCTCCGAAATGAGGATCTTGCGAACGTTGGGCTGCGAAGGAACATCGTACATCACGTTGAGCATCGTCTCCTCGAGAATCGCCCTGAGGCCGCGAGCGCCGGTTTTCCGCTCCGTCGCGAGCTTGGCGATCGCGCTGAGTGCACCCGGTGTGAAATCGAGCTCGACATCCTCCATATCGAGGAGCTTCTTGTACTGCTTTATGAGGCTGCTCTTCGGTTTGAGCATGATGTCGATCAACGCCTGCTCATCGAGTTCATGCAGGGGCGCCACGATCGGCATCCTGCCCACCAACTCCGGGATGAGGCCGTACTTGATCAGGTCCTCCGGCTGCACGCGCCGCAGTATTTCACTGACCTCCTTGCGATAATTGGGGCCGCGATCCGCGCCGAATCCAACGAGTTTCCTGCCAATCCGGCGCTCGACGATCTCATCCAGCCCCTGGAACGCCCCGCCGCAGATAAAAAGGATGTTGCGTGTATCGACCTCGATGAACTTCTGCTGCGGGTGCTTACGTCCCCCCTGGGGTGGAACATTGGCAACCGTTCCCTCGAGTATCTTGAGGAGCGCCTGCTGGACCCCTTCACCCGACACATCCCTCGTGATCGACGGATTCTCGCTCTTTCGGGCGATCTTGTCGATCTCGTCGATATAGATAATGCCACGCTCCGTGGCGGGCAGGTTGTAGTCCGCATTCTGCAGGAGCCTGACGAGTATATTTTCGACGTCCTCGCCGACATAGCCGGCCTCGGTGAGACTCGTCGCGTCGGCGATCGCAAACGGGACCTTGAGAAAACGGGCCAGCGTCTGCGCCAGCAGCGTCTTGCCCACCCCGGTCGGGCCCACCAGTAGGATGTTACTCTTCTCGATCTCGATGTCATCCGTCCCGCGCTCGTGGCGGATACGCTTGTAATGGTTGTAGACAGCCACGGCAAGCGTGATCTTGGCGCGATCCTGCTCGATCACGTACTTGTCCAGATTCTCCTTGATCTCGCGGGGCTTGGGAAAATGCTCCATATCGTAGAGGATGCTCCCCGCCATCTCCTCTTCGAGGATGTCATTGCATAACCGAATGCATTCGTTGCAGATATAGACCGATGGCCCCGATACAAGCTTTGCCACCTCGTCCTGTCCCCTGCCACAGAACGAGCACTTGATCGACCGCGGTGACTGGGTTCGTTTCTTCATATAGCCGTCACACCTTCCCTTTCGTTCTATATCTAATATACAATCTCCGCTCAGTTAAATCTCAAAAATCATTCATTTTTTAAGATCGGCCTTTGATGTGAGAACGTTATCCACTATGCCGTACTCTTTTGCCTCTTCGGCGGACATGAAGAAATCCCGGTCGGTATCCTTCGAGATCCGTTTGATGTTCTGCTTTGTATGCTTTGCAAGAATCTCATTCAGTTTCTCTCGTAGCTGGAGTATCTCCTTCGTATATATCTCGAGCGTGGAGGCCTGCCCCTGCGAACCGCCCGACGGCTGGTGTATCATCACACGCGCATGAGGCAACATCGAACGCTTGTCAGTCGTGCCGGCCGCCAGTAGCACCGCCGCCATGCTGGCGG
Source organism: uncultured bacterium (assembly GCA_965601905.1). Lineage (GTDB taxonomy): Bacteria > Krumholzibacteriota > Krumholzibacteriia > Krumholzibacteriales > Krumholzibacteriaceae > DATKWS01. The sequence goes on from CBFCXB010000129.1 coordinate 3,313, forward strand.
CCTGCCCCATGCAGATTGTCGATATATCGCACGATATGTACTGCATCGTATCGTAGATCGCCATTCCCGAAGAAATGACGCCGCCGGGACTGTTGATGTAGACAAAGATGTCCCTTCCGGGATCTTCGGCCTCGAGGAAGAGCAGCTGCGCGATCACGGCGTTCGCCAGTGTGTCCTCGATCAAGGTTCCGATAAAAACGATCCGGTCCTTGAGCAGGCGCGAGTAGATGTCGTACACACGTTCCTCACGCCCCTTCGTCTCGATCACATACGGTATTGTAACGTTCCGTGGTTCTCCCATATCATCCTCTCTTTTCTGACGCATCACGCGCTGTCGCTTTCACCCATGATGATCTCGAACACCCGTCGTTCGCGGAGCGTATCCTTGAGTTTCGAACGGTGCTCGCTCTTCGGAGCAAAGAACGCCTCTACCTCTTCGAGGGGGCGCCCCGTTTCATCCGCGACCCGTTCGATCTCCGCGCGAAGTTCCTCATCACCGATTGTTATCTTTTCTTTATCGGTGATATGCTCGATGATAAAATACCGTTTGATACTGCGCCGAGCGACCGTTTCAATCGTTTTCTCGATCTCCTTCTGCTTCTCAGCATCCTCCTCCGGGGCCATTCCCAACGCTTTCCTCCTGCGCTCGCCATCAGAGCGCAGCTCTTCGCTGAATCGCTCAAACATGCTCCGCGGAACCTCGAACGGATTCTCCTCTATGAGGAGGTCGATAGCCGTCTCCTGGCGTTTCTTGTGCTCCTCCTTCTCCTTTTCGGCGCGGAGACGTCCCGCGAGGTTCTCGCGAAGATCGGTGATCGTCTTGAACGAGGCATCGATCTTTGCGGCGAATGCATCATCGAGCGCATTGAGCCTTGGTTCCTTTACATCCTTTACGGTGAACTCGTACGGTACCGTTCGTCCAGCGAGACGCTCCGGTTTGTAATTTTCCGGATACGTGATGTCGACCCGCGCCGTTGCTCCGGCAGCAGTGCCGGCCACCGCCTCCTCGAAGGCCGGGAACAACTGCCCCGCGCCGAGCTGCACGGGATAATCCGAAACCCGCTTCTTCTCGTTTACCGTCCCGTCGAGCCGTACCGGTGCGTAATCGAGCACGACAACGTCGCCGGTGACCGCGGGGCGATCGACAGCGATATACTCCGCCTCGCGTTTCTGTAGATTTCCCAGGACGGAATCGATCTCCTCGCCACTGACCTCGATCGTTTCCTCCTCGCCCGCGATTCCCCGGTACCGGGCCAAGGACATATCGGGCACTACCTCGACCTCGACGCGGAAGGTAACCGGTTTGTCTTCCGGTGCCTCGATATCGCTGAAAACCGGTTCACCGATCGGCTGGAGTTTCTCGGCGGTCACGGCGTGCCCGTAGGCGAGCGGCAGCATCGATTTCAGGGCCTTGGCCTTGATCTCGTCTGAAAATCTCTGCCGCACGATATCGGCGGGTACCTTCCCCTTGCGAAAACCGGGTACGGCTACTGTCTTCAGCATCCCCTTCAGCACTCGCTCCCGCTCGTCCCGGAATCGTTCCGGCGCGACCTCTATCGAGATGATCCTTCGGCAATCCGGCTCCTCAGAGACGGATACGTTGAAGTGCTTTTCGTTCAGGTTGTTCTCCACGGTTTCCTTTCCGGAAAGCGGCCAGAATTTCAACGAACTGGCTATTTTTCACCTGGTGCGAGAGAGGGGAGTCGAACCCCTACGGGTTTCCCCACTGGATCCTAAATCCAGCGCGTCTGCCAGTTCCGCCACTCTCGCATTACTATCGATCTTTCAACCTACCGTAATACAACAAATTGCACCAATCGGGCAAAAACGCTCATTTATCCCGTCCACCGCACACGGTTTATAGTAATAATTACCGGCCAGTTTTTCAATCCGTTTCCAGCAAATCGTTTGCCACGAGCATGATTACGTTCCCCCCCGTACCTCCCCGTCCTCTACCGCCCGGTGAACTTCGCCTGCCTCTTCTCGAGAAATGCCGCGGTACCTTCCTCCATATCCTCCGTGCCGCACGTGAGCGCAAAGAGGGATGCCTCGAGACGGCACCCGTCCTCGAACGACATCTCCGTCCCGTGCACTACCGCTTCCATGCAGGCCTTGAGGGCGAACGGCGGTTTGCCGAGAAGCATCCCGACCGTATCATCAACCGCCTTCGCGAATCCATCCCGGGCCACTACCATGTTGACCAATCCGATATCGAGGGCCTCCTCCGCGGAGAGCACTCTTCCCGACAGCACGAGCTCCATGGCAATGCCTCTGGGAACGAGCCGGGCGAGGCGCTGCGTTCCGCCGTACCCGGGGATCGTTCCGAGATTCACCTCGGGCTGGCCGAGCCGCGCCTCCTCGACCGCGATCCGCAACGTGCACGCCATGGCCAGTTCGCATCCGCCGCCGAGCGCGAAACCGTTCACCGCGGCGATCACGGGCTTGCCGAGGTTCTCGATGAGGTTGCAGAGACGGTGTCCACGCTCGGAAAAAAGCTTCCCCCCGAGTGAGGTCAGCTCCCGTAACTCGGCGATGTCGGCGCCCGCCGCAAACGACTTCTCCCCCGCACCCGTCAGGATAACGACGCTGACATCATCTTCGTCGCGGGTATCCTCGAATGCAGAGATCAATTCGAGAACGGTCCGAACATTCAACGCATTCAGTTTCTTCGGCCTGTTGATCACGATCCTGGCCACGCGATCTGTCCGCTCGACCGTGATGCATTCGAATTCCATCGCATACTCCTTCCGGCGTTTACCGTAACATATTGAACAAGCGGTTTTTTGCTCAAGATTATCCGCGCGTCGCTCCCGGCGCACTCTATTGCGCGTCATTAAAAGAGGAGCACGCGGTTCTGTCAATATTAAACTGCTTCTGGACTGGATTATGCTGATCAAGCGGTAGTTACGGGAGGATTGGCCGTATGAGGAACGGGTACGCTCGAATTACGCTCATTGCAATACTGGCGGCGGCACTCGAGCCGGCCATGCCGTGCCGCGCGGCTGCCGTATCCCCGCGTGCCGGGACGGATGCCGTATACCGTGACGAAAACGATAACGCCGGGATGGCGCTTCGTCAATACCTGACGAGCGTACTCCAGAACGGGACGAATCTCGACGATATTCCCCGCACGCACCCCCTCTACCCCCTGCGGCGGGTACCGCTCGTCGCAACCACGACATTCCTCCTATTGGGGCACGACGCCGCAACACTCGAACGCTTCTATCCCGTCCTGGAAAATCATTTGCTCCGTCTCTTCGGCGAGGAACGCCTCGCTGCCAGCAGGCTGGTGATGGGGGGTTTCCCCGTGGGCGCATCCGATGAGGTGTACCTGTCGCCGGCCCTGAACGCCGTGGTCAACATCGAGATTTACAGCCTCGGGCTCATCGCGCAGCGCATCGGCAGGTATGAGGACGCTCTCGAGCTCATCGACTGGTCGCGGAGATTCACGCAGCAGGTAACAAAGAGTTTTTACGATCCATCCCGCGAGGCGTTTATGCCCGTTCAGGCAAACGGACGATTCATAATGCGGAATGCGCCCCATCAGATACTCCCGCTCCTTCTGGATCGGGAGATAGATGAGAAACTCCGGAAGCGGATCGTCGAGAAA
>CBFCXB010000130.1:0-6893 GCA_965601905.1 uncultured bacterium
CATCCTTTGGGGCCCGGGGGCGCGGGGGCGCTGCCCCACCACCGCGGGGGGAGGATGAGGCATGAATGACACCGGCAGGGTGCGGCTCCTCGATCTCGGACGCCAGCTCGAACACCTACGGGAGGATCTCGAGCGGGCGGCCGCAGAGGTGATCACAAGCGGCTGGTACCTGTTCGGCGAGCGGACGATGCGCTTCGAGGGTGCGTTCGCCGGGTGGCTGGGAATCGATCACGCGGTGAGCTGCGCCAACGGCACCGATGCGATCACCCTCGCCCTGTGGAGTGCCGGCATCGGCCCGGGGGATACCGTCTTGACCGTTCCCAACACGGCGTTCCCGACGGCATGCGCCATCACGCGCACCGGCGCGACACCAGGTTTTTTCGATATCGACCCCGACACGTGGCTGATCGATACCGAGAAAGCGCCGACCGCCGTGGGCGAATCGACACGGGCCGTCATCCCCGTGCATCTGTACGGGCACGCCGTCGATGTTCCCGCACTGCGGGAGGCGCTGCACGACGATGTCCTGATAATCGAGGACTGCGCCCAGGGGCACGGCGCCACACTCAACGGCCGCATGGTGGGCACACTGTCCGATATCGCCGCCTTCAGCTTCTACCCTAGCAAGAACCTCTGCGCTCTCGGCGATGCCGGCGCCGTCACGACGAACAGTGAGGAATACGCCGAGCGGGCCCGGCAGCTCCGCTTTTACGGACAGGAGAGCCGGGATCATCATACCGAGGTCGGCTTCAACAGCCGGATTGACGAGATGCAGGCGGCTTTTCTCACCATCGAGCTGGCATATATCGATCGCTGGGTGAGCCGGCGCCGTGAGATCGCGGACCGCTACGACGCGGCACTCGACCGGGACGCCATCAGGAGGCCGGCGATCACCGACGGTTCGCATCCCTCCTACCACCTCTACGTCGTTCGGGTGGAAGACCGCACCACATTTCGACGGCTGCTCGACGAGGCGGGAATCGACACAGGCGTTCACTACCCCGTCCCCATTCCATACCAGCCGGCATACCGGCACCTTGGATATGCCAGGGGGGATTTCCCCTATGCCGAGGCCCTCGCCGGGGAGATCGTCTCCCTCCCCGTCGCTCCCCACCTGAGCGACGCCGAGGTGGAGCAGGTCATCACCGCCTGCCGCACGTACACGCGCGCCGGAGGATAGTAGCCGCATGCGAAGGTCCCGTCTTCTCATTGTACTACTCGCCATCGCCTTTGCCGTGCGTTTGGCGGCGGTTCCCATCGGGCTGCGGCAGGCCGAGTTACGCGGCCCCACCTACTTCGACGAATACGGCGGCATCGCGAGGAACATCGCCGAGGGAAGGGGATTCTCGTACCACTGGTACGGCGCGACGCATCCCACCTCGATACATGCACCGGCATATCCGTATATCCTGGCAGGCGTTTTCAGCCTCTTCGGATTCGAACGAGGCGGCGCGCTTGCCGTTCTACTGCTCAATATCCTGCTCTCCATCCTGTTCCTCTATTTCGTCTTCCGGTGCGCCGAACATATTTTCGGCGTCCTGCACGCGCTCTGCGCGATCGCCATCCTGGCGATCTATCCCAGCCAGATATACTACGCGGTGTCCGGTCTGCCGACCGTCCTGTACGAGGGGATGCTTCTGCTCGTGCTCTTTTTCACCTGGCGGCTCAGGGAGGACCCCTCGTACCGGCGCGCACTCGCCTGGGGCCTCTCGATCGGCGCCGCGGCCCTTTCATACACGTTCGTGCTACTGCTGGCTCCTCTACTCACCCTGTGGATCGTCATTTCGGCGGGAAAGTCGAACATACGCCGCTACATCGGACCGATCGCGGCGGCGGCCTTGATCGCCGTAGCCGTCTGCACGCCGTGGACGATCAGGAACTATCGCGTGCACGGACGCTGGGTGCCGGTACGCGACCAGGCGGGTACCAACCTCTGGTGGGGAAACGGACCACTCGCCACGGGCGGCGCCTTCGTATCGACCGGCCATTCCCTCGATGGGTTCCCGGAGGAGATCGCTGCATCACTCGGGGCAATCCCCAACGAGGTCGATCAGGACCGCCACCTCAGGGACCTCGCGATCGAATACATGAGGGAACACCCGAAAAGGACCCTGCGCCTCTGGGGCATAAAGCTGTGGAATTTCTGGTGGTTCCATACCGGTATAATCGCCGCGGGTTCCGGCCTGGGGCGCTTCATGCCGCTCATTATGCTCATGCGCGGGCTTCTTCTCGCCGCCGCGGCCGCCGGGATCGTGCTGCTCTGGCCGACGAGGAGGCGGCTCGTCATGCTCGGCCTCATCTGCTGCGCGGCCATATCGATCATATTCATGATCACCCTCTCCAGCAAGATCCGCTACTTCACCCCCCTCGAGCCGATCCTCGCCATGGCGGCCGGATACGCCGCCTCGAGGGGCCTGGAGCGGTACCGGCCAATGAAAATACGAGCGCTCCTGAATTAAACCCGAGTTGATATTCCAAACCAAATCCTAAATCCGAGCATGCATTTCTATATTAAATCCCTGCGTATCCGGTTTAGTGTATCCGGTTTATTATTGACTTGAGCAAAAAAAATAAAATATAATCATGCCCGCTTTATACAATCTGTTGCAACTTCCTGAAATACAAGCGCTTGAATGAAATCGTATCAAAAAGGAGGCTGGACCGCTATGAAATGGTGCAAGGTTCTCGTCTGCGTAGTGCTCGGTGCCTTCATTGTAACGGCCGGTGATGCCATACCAGGGATTGGACATTTTCATTCCGTCGCGGGCGAGACACACGCAGCGGCGGCGGACACGATAGAAAAGAGTAAAGTAAAAAAGAAAGTAAAGGAACCGGAAAAGGACCCGCTGGATAAAATAATAAAGAAAAAAGAAAAAAAGGGCGGTCCCGACCGGAAAACCGAAGAATCCCGTTATGAACGGATTTCGGAGGAGAAACCGAGCTTTTGGGCCAGCTGTCTCATCGACGTCCTGGGATCGATCTGCAGCGGTATGCTCAGCTCGGCGCTGGATGGAGACGATGAGGAGTCAGCGCCGGAAGTGGGGCTGGAGGAACCGATTATCGGCGGCGATGTCGTTCCGGAGGCGCCGTTGGAATCAGGCCCGGGTACCGTTGGCGAGGATTCACCCGATAGACTCCCCTACACCGCCACCGTCATACCGGTCAGCATGGACGAAACTGTGGTCCTGCTCTGGGACAGGCCCGGTGGGGAAGCGATGCGGGCCGCGGTGCTAGATACACTCGCTCATGCAGCGGTGCTAGATACACTCGTACATGCCACGGTGCTCGATACACTCGCAATGGGCACCGAGGTGAGCGTTATAAAGATCTCCCAGATCGAAAACGTTTTCTGGGTGAAAGTGGTGACGGTGCAGGAGCCGAGAATCATCGGTTGGATTCGCGAGAGAGAAACATCTCCGATCGAGGTGCCTGATACACGTAAGTGATCAAACGTAAAGGAGAAGAACCTTGAAACGATTACTCATTCCACTGGCAACCACCGTAATCACGCTGTTTACGTTCAGCATCGCCTCTGCGCAAATCGAACAGGGCCAGCACGAGCTTTCGAGCCAAGTTTCATTCATGATCCGATCAATCGAGCACAGTAGCGGCTCTGTCGATGCCCTAACTGTATCGGCCCGCTATGGGTACTTTATTACCAATGTACTCGAATTCGAACCGGAGCTGATGTTCAGCAAATACAAAAACAGCGATCTAGGATTTATTGCCTCGGCGAATCTATCCTTCAACGTCAGCAGATCGAATTCGGACAATAAAATCGTACCGTTTATACTGGCCGGGGGCGGTATCGCAAACACGTTCATCTGGCTTCCGGATGCCCTGTATGAAGGCCTCGATGATACGCATGGGGTGCTCAACGCCGGCGCTGGATTAAAAGTCTTCCTCACGAACCAGATTGCACTGCGGCTGGAATATCGATACCATCGATTCTTCATGAGCAGGGATTTAAATTACCACAATCTATATATTGGTATATCCGCTTTTTTCGGCGATTGACCGTTTCGACAACACGGTATTCAGCCGGCGGAGAGAATCCGGCCCGATGAGAAAAAACTACATACCTATTTTCGATCTATTCATATGGATTGTTCCACTCATTGCCGTAGGATTGTTCGTAGGGAGCTCCTCCCCCGATGCGGCGGGCGTTGCCCCGCCGCAAGAATCCATCCCGGCCCACCTGCTATTCTCACCGGCCCGCTCAGCCATCCATTTCTACCAGCAGTATATGTCAGATCTTCGTTACGGCCGGTGCCAGTTCAATCCGAGCTGCTCCCGGTACGCGGAGGGGGCAATCGAGCGCTTCGGATTCCTGGAAGGTACGGTCCTCGCGGCGGACCGGCTGATCCGGTGCAACGGGAGCGCACGTCACTACCACGAGCGCGGCGCGGACGGGAGGCTTCTCGATCCGGCAATCGATGAACCGGCGCCGCGCACCCATCCCACGGTCCCCGGTTGGCTCATGCCGGAGATCGAAGAAACTCCCGCCCGGGCCGCGGAGTTCGATGCCCGTCTCATCGAGAATATCTCCTTCGCAAACGCCCTCGCCGACGAGGGGGACTGCTGGCGTGCCGCGACCGAGTACCTGCGGGTGGCGTTTCTGGCCGATCGTCATGGCGTAAGCACCTGGGCGAGCATGATGACTGGTCGATGCTACTTCCGTGAGGAGGAATGGGATGAGGCAGCCGGTGCATTCCTGGAGGCCGCGCGGAGCGCAGAGCGAGAAGACGACATGATGAACGCCGCCTTTATGGCCGCCGCGGCCTTTTTCAACAATGGAAGGTACGGCGCATCGGGAAAACTCATGTGGGAGTATGCCCCACACGTGGGGCAATCCACGGCTGCAGTCGAGCGGCTCACCTTCCTCGACGGGTTATGCTCGCTCGCCGGGGGACACTGGGATCGGGGGCATAACAGATTCACCGCGCTGGCTTCGGCTCACCCGGCCTCGCCACACCAAAGCCGCGCCGCATTCCTCGCGGAGAAGGCATCCGAAGGACCGCGCCTTCCGCGGAAAAATCCGGCACTTGCGTCGGCTCTCTCCGCCCTGCTGCCCGGTTCGGGGCAACTCTATGTGGGACGGCGCTTCGACGCCTTCCGGCACTTCATATTCAACGGTCTTCTCATATACACCGTCTATCAGCTGTTCATCGAGGAACACTACACGGGCGGATATCTCATGGCCGGGATCGCGCTGCCGTTCTACCTGGGCAATATATTCGGCGCCGGGCGGAGCGCGGAGCATTTCAACGCCTCGACGCGCGCCGCATACCTCGCGCGATGGATCGAGGAGGCCGGCGGCCGATAAAACACCGCTATTGATGCTCTAAAAACCCGACAAACGCATTGTCACAGAGAACGGTTGCTTTTATGGTATACGTAGGTAAAAGATATCGAGATAACCGGTTAGCTTAATAAAAATCATGGGATATGAGCGGCGGTTCCCCGTGGATCATCCTTGTCATTCCAGATCAATTCGAAGCCTCATGACAAATTTCCCCGGCAGCATCCAGGGGCACCATTAATTCCTTGATTTTTTGGAAACATTCCGCTAGTTTCCCTCGTTTACAAGGGTATCTATGTAGATTCTTTCTATTGTGGGGATCAAAACATGAAAAAGGAGGTTTTTTCATGAAACGATCGATGCTCATGATGGCGCTCGTCCTGTTGCTCGTCGGCGGCCTGGCGGCGCGGGAGCTCGACTATCTTGGTCAACTGCCCCCGATCATCGACCGGGACATCTTCTTCGGCGATCCGGAGATCGCGGGGGGACAGCTCTCGCCGGACGGAAAGATGCTCTCGTTCCTGAAACCGCACAAGGACGTTTTGAACATCTGGGTCAAGGAAATCGACGAACCGTTCGAGGATGCACGCCCGATCACGGCCGATACGACGCGTCCGGTCCGCGGTTACTACTGGACGTATGACAGCCGCTGGATTCTCTACGTGCAGGACAAGGGTGGAGACGAGAATTTCCTCGCGTACCGGGTCGACCCCTACGCCGATCCCGCCCCGGGTGAGGATGTTCCCGAAGCGACGTGCGTCACGCCGTTCGAGGGCGTTCGCGCCATGCTGTACTCGGCGCCGAAGAATATGCCCGATGTCGCATTCATCGGCCTCAACAATCGCGACGAACGCTACCACGACCTGTATAAGCTCGAGATATCGACCGGCACGCTCACCCCGCTGCGGGAGAACAGCGAGGAGCTCAACATACAGGGATGGATCTTCGATCTCGAGGGGAATCTCCGGATGGCATCGCGCGAGACCGACGACGGCGGCACGGACCTGCTCCGCGTCGACGGTGAGGAGTTCGTCTCCGTCTACACGACAACCAACGATGAGAACGCCGGCACCGTCCGGTTCCACAAGGACGGCAAGCGCGTCTATATCCAGACGAACAAGGGTGACGACATCAATCTCAGCCGTCTGATCCTTTTCGATCCCGTAACGCTCGAGGAAGAGATCGTCGAGGCCGATCCAAAGAAGCAGGTCGATTTCGGCGGCGTAGAATTCTCCAACGAGACGGACGAGCTGATCGCCACCTACTATGTCGGCGACCGGCTGCGCACCTACTTCAAGAACAAGGATTGGGAAAAGGCGTACAAGAAGCTCGTGAAGCAGCTCCCGGACGGCGATATCTACTTCGGTCCGGCGACGCTCGACGACCGGCTCTGGCTCGTGACCGTCACGAAGGACACCGATCCGGGCGCCCGGTACCTGTACGATATGGAGACGGAAAAGGTCAAGTTCCTCTACCGTCCCCGGCCCAAGTTACCCGTCGAGCACCTCGCTCCGATGGAGCCGATCCGCTACAAGGCCCGCGATGGCCTCGAGATCTCCGGCTACCTCACGGTTCCGAAGGGGGTCAAGAA
>CBFCXB010000131.1:0-6869 GCA_965601905.1 uncultured bacterium
GACATGAGCGGCGACACCTGACCGTCGCCCGGCGAGTATGTTCCCCCGCGGAGGTTCTTCTCGTTGATGCCGGGGACGAGTTCCATGATTCGCTCCGGCCCTACATAGTCTATATCGAGTCCGTAACTCTTCTGGATCGGGAGTATTCCTTTCAGAATTCTCTCCTCGGTCATGCGGAAGACGGGGAAGCAGTACCCTCCCTCGATCCATCCGATATCGGTGCCGTGTTGTTTCTCCCATGACGAAAAGATCTCGAGGCTCTTGAGACAGAGCGTAATCTTGGCGGGATCGGAGTGGGTCGCGCGAACGCCGCCGATCGCCGCCTTGTTCTCTCCCTGACCGGGCGAAGACCGTCCGTCGAGGATGAGGACCTTCCATCCCTCTCGGGTGAGGAAGTAGGCGGTGGGAAGCCCCACGCTCCCCGCGCCGATGATGATCGCGTCGTACCGTTTGATAGCCATGCTACTTCTTCTTCCCTCCGACATCGACGCCGGCGAATGCCGAGAGCGGCACCTCCGACACAAACGGCCGGCTGGTCGGGAGTGTCACATCCTTCTGATCGACACCCTCCTCACGGTAGAGACGCAGGATGAGATCGGTGCACGTTTTTCCGCCGCACGCTCCCATACCGGTCCGTATCGTCGCCTTGAGTATGTTCATGTCGCGAACGCCGGCCCTGATCTCGGCGCGAACCTCGCCGGCCGTTATCCGCTCGCACCGGCAGACGATCGTGTCGTCCGTGATCGGTTCCGCCACGCCGAAACCGGTACTCCCGTACTCGATGTCGAGAACGAAAAATCCGGCCACCCGGTACGCGTCGTCTTTCGGCACCTCGACCGATACGAGCTTGCGCTTCTCGTCGATCGGAGATGTGCGGAACGCGACGATACTCCCCTCACCGATCGTCTCCCCCTCCATGTCGACCGTCCGCACACGGTGCCCGACGATGAGATCGCCGTCGTCGAGTTCGTACGGAAGGATGAGGAGCGAGGTGCCGCTCCCCTCGTCGTAATCGGGCTGCACGAGACTGATCGCCAGCCCCGGGCAGGCGGCCACGCACTTTCCGCAGGCGACGCACTCACCCTCGAATGCCGGAAGTCCCATGATCGAATCGCCCGGTATCGTGATCGACTGGCGCGCGCACGACTCGACGCACGGATTGCACGGAATCTCCTGGACGCACCGGATAAGCGGATAAAAATTCTTTCCACCGCGTTTCTCCGGTTCGAATGTAACCGTCCGTCCCGGCTTGCTTCTAAGGACCTCCGCGGTCGCCTCCCACTCGGCGGGGATGTCGACATCGTAGCCGAGGGCTCGAGCGATCCTCCGCCCCGTGATCTTACCGCTGAAGATCGCCGCCGACGCCTCGGCGATTTCCTCTGCATCCCCCGCCGTCCAGCACTCGAGGCCGAAATCACACAGCTTCTCGTACAGCTCGTTGACCGGCGAGAGACCGACCGCGATGAGGAGCGTGTCGACGTCGAACGAATTCTCCGTCCCCGGCAGCGGTTTGAAATGCTCGTCTATCGCGGCGATCGTGACACGCTCCAGCTCCGCTTCGCCCTCCGCCTTCAGAACGGTGTGGGATGTGAGAACGGGGACGCCGAGACGGCGCAGCTTGTCCTCGTGCACCTTGTATCCCCCGCATCGGGGCAACGCCTCGACCAATCCCACTACCTTGATACCGGCCTGTATCGCATGATACGCCGTGATCAGACCGACATTGCCGCCGCCGACCACGAAGAGACGCTCGGTGGGCCGGATGAGGTCGCGGTTGAGAAGTGTCTGGAACGCACCGGCGCCGTATACACCGGGAAGATCGCAGCCGGGAAAAGCGAGCGATTTCTCACGCGCCCCGCAGGCGACGAGCGTTATCCGCGGCTCCACGAGACGGTACCCGCCGTTCGTGCAGAGGCCGATCCTTCGATCATCGAAAACACCAACGGCGGTCGTATCGAGCATGACATCGATGGAATCGAGCCTCTCCAGCTCCCCGGTGAGGATTCGTGCGATCTCGATCCCCCGCACGCCGGCGTAGCAATCGGCGCGCGAGCCGAAGAAGGCATGAGTCTGGAGCGTCAGCTTGCCGCCCAGTTCATTCTTGTCATCGACGAGCAGCGTCCGAATACCGTGCCTGCCCAGTTCGATCGCCGCATTGATGCCGGCGGGGCCGCCACCCACGACGAGCACCTCCGTCTCGATCGTCGGTATCTTCGAGAACCGGGGGCGTTCATGCACCATCGGCAGCTCGGGGACGCCCTCGCAACTCTCGACGCGCATACCGGGCGTTACAACCGTCATGCACCCTTTCACCGGTACGCCCTCGATGAGCACCATGCACTGGCTGCACTGTCCGTTGACGCAGAAGATACCCTGAGGGCCGCCGTCCCGCACGTGATGGCCGAATATCTTGATCCCGTTGGCGAAGAGCGCCGATGTGATCACCTCTCCCTCGTAGGCGATCATTTCCTCGCCGTTGAAGGTGAAGGGAATCTCACGCCGTCTCTCCACCGGGAGAATCGGGTGCTTCGAGAGTCTGAACATCTTGCCCGGCGCCGATGGTATGTCGCTACCTCCCGTTCGCAGCGGTGCCATGTATATCCCAGCGGCAATTCACTTCCGTTTGTCCTTCTCCGTGTCGCGCAGTCGGGATGCGGCGAGCGTGATGAGATCCCTGACGACGATGGGGGCCTGTTTCCACGCGCAGTCGGGATTCACCTCGTGAAACACGATCATGCACTTGGGACACGCCGTGACTATTCCCTCCGCCCCGTCCCCCCTCGCTTCGACGATCCGCTCGTTCACCGCATGACGCGTGTGTGGTCCGTGATTGACCCACGAACCGGCGCAGCAGCACGGGGCCAGCTTCCCATGACGTTCCATCTCGATCGGCTCCATGCCCGTTACGGCCTCGAGTATCGTCCTCGGCGCCTCGGTGCAGCCGAGATACCTGGCGAGGTAACATGGATCGTGAAGGGCGAGATGCTCCCCCGTCTGCTCGAAATCGAGTTTGTCGATATGGCGGGCGATGTATTCCGTTATGTGCATTACCGTGAATGGAAGCCTACCGAACAGTTTCCGGTACGTTTCGCGGAGCGTGTACGCGCACTCGGGGCACAGCGTGAGGACCGTCTTGATCGTTCGTGATTTGAGGAGCGCGACGTTGTGTCCCGCAAGCTCCATGAACGATTCACGGTCGCCGATGTCATGGAGATCCCTGCCGCAGCAGCGCTCGTCCTCCAGTATGACGGGCGAGACGCCGAGCCGGTTCAGCATGCGCACGGCGGCGCGTGCCGAATCGATTGGATTGATCCCGCACATCTCGCCGAACGCAACCTCGAAGAAGGGAGTGCACCCGACGAAGAGCACGATCCCCCGTGTCCCGTTCACATCGAGCGAATCGTCAATCCATGAGAGCCGGTCCTGCACGATCTTTTTAGTGCTCCCGCGTTTCATCCCCGGCTCCACCCGCCGCCGGGCCGATGCGGCCGGGGTCGCCTGCATCCGTTGATACCGGTGTACCAATCCCTCGAGAACGGGATGGTAATCCGTCCGGCCGATCCGCAGCTCACGGATAAAATCGGCAAAGGCGACATCGAACGGGCACGCCTCGGTGCATGCCCCGCAGGTGACGCAGCCCCACAGCAGACGGTGGCCATCGATCCCCTCGTTCCCTTCCTCGAGGAATCGCTGCGCGAGATGCTGCGGGTGCCACGTCCCGTAGAACCGGTAGACGGGACATGCCTCGGCGCATTCGTTTTTACAGCGCGTGCAGTCGGCGAGATGGAAGGTCTTCGTGATAGTGGAATCGTTTCTGCGCGATTGTTTTTTCACGGTTGCTCCATATGGCTCTGTTCACGCTCCCCGGCGGCGCATTTTCTTACCGACGACCCATGAACGGATCGTCCGGTGAAAATCCCTCGGGTCGCATACCGTCTCGGCCACGAGGTGTGGGTCGTATCCGAGCAGTGACAGCATATTCCGGGAACGCGCGACAACGGCATCTCCCAGCCTCCTACCGCCGCCGTAATGACATCGATCCTCGCGGCACCCGCAGACCATGACACCCGCGCTCCCGGTCCGCACCGCCTCGATGATCATGGCGGGTGTAAGCCGTCCCGTACACATCACCTCTATGACGCGTACGTCCTCCGGCACATCGATCATTTCGGGACGTGCCCATCTACATACGAAGAGGATGCGCGTCGTTCCCCGTTCGATGCCGTCGATCGACGCGTGGAGGCGACTCCGTTCGAAGTTGATCTGATCCATGGCTCCGGTGGGGCAGACGGCGACACACGTTCCGCATCCCTTGCAGGCGATCTCGTTGACCTCGGTGACGAATCGCCCACCGGGAAACGTATTGACCCGTGCCGCGCTGAATCCGCATACCTGCTCGCAGCGTCCGCATCCCACGCAGAGTTCCGGCTGCACGCGGCATACCGTCCGAACCGCCGTCGTTCGCCGTAACCCGCCGTCTAGCCCGACCGTGACCTCCTGCGGTTTCCCGTCCCAGAACGCGCGTTCCGCGTGCACGGTGATGGTGCGATCATCACCGAGCGCGATCTCGAGGTCCCCTCGCTCGCAGATGTCGGTGCACGTCACGCATTCCGCGCAGAGACCGCAACGGAGACAGCGCTGCGCCTCCAGCTTGGCGATGCGGCCGGAGAATCCCCGCTCCACTTCGCGGAAATCGGTGCGGCGCTGCTTGGGCTCCGCGAGTGGTACCGCGAATTGCCGTGCATGCTCCTCTGGGAGCCGCTCGAGTGCGAACTCCCGGGGGTGTCTCCGGTCATCATCGAGTGAATCGTAGATCGATTGCAGATGCTCTCCCTCGAGGTACGCGCGTATCCCCCGGGCCGCCTTCTGACCCGATGCGATCGCCTCCACCACGGTCCGCGGTCCCGTCACCATGTCGCCGGCGGCGAAGACGCCCGGCATGCCCGAGGCCATCGTGGCGCCGTCGACGGCTACCGTGTTCACCATTGTGCTCGCGAGGCGGAGTGCGCCGGCCAAGCGACGGATGTCGATCTCACGTGAGAATGCGTCGATCACTATATCGGCATCGATTTCGAAATCAGACGCTTCGCGGCGTGATGTCTGCACCCGGCCGGTTGCATCACGCGTTTCCGCGCGGAGACGAACACATCTGACGCCCTTCAGCCGTCCGCCCGTCCGCACCAGTTCGGTGGGCTCGGCGAGGTAGACGATTCTCACTTCCTCTTCGACCGCCGCCGCGAGATCGCCCGCTGCCATCGGCACGAGTTCCCCGCTCGTGCCGGTGACGAGCTTGACGCTCCTCGCACCGAGACGCACGGCGGACCGCGCCGCATCGAGTGCGAGCATGCCGCCTCCGAGCACGACGACCCGTTTTCTGTTTATTTGATCCTCGGTAACACCGTTTCTTCCCTTCCCCGGTCGCACCGCCACACCGGCGATCATCCGGAGCAGATCGAGTGCGTGGTAGCAACCCGCCGCGTGGCGCGCGGGAAAACGCCACGACGGCCGTTGTGCACCCGTGGCGATGAGGAGGGCCCGGTAACCGCGGCGGCGCAGCGTATTCCACGTGATGTCTTTCCCAAATCTCGTCCCCGTTACGAGCTCGATCCCGGCCCCCAGTATGATCTCGACCTCGCGTTTCACCACGCGCTTCGGCAGCCTGAAATCCGGTATCACGTTCATCATCCCGCCCGGCTCATCACCTGCTTCGAAGATGGTCACCGGGTAGGCGGCGCGCGCGAGATCCAAGGCGGCGGCGAGTCCCGCGGGACCCGCTCCGACAACGGCGATTTTCTCTTTACGGTTGATTCGGGCCGGCATGGTGGGATCGATACCGCGCTGCATTTCAACATCGAATACGAAGCGCTTCAAGGCGCAGATGGCGATCGCATCGTCGAACCCGCCCCGCCGGCACGCCGCCTCGCACGGCCGCGGGCAGACGCGGCCGCACACGCCGGGAAACGGATTCCTCTCGCGTATCAACGCGAGCGCCTCATCGAACCGGCCGTCGGCGACGAGGGATACGTAGCCGCGTGCATTGATGCGCGTCGGGCAGGCGAGTGTGCAGGGAGAGGTCTCGAGCGGAACGAGCTCCCACGGCCGTTCATCTCCCGGTTTCGTTACGACCACTCGCGATTCCTTCACGTCCATCTCCGATCGCCGGCCGCCGGATGGGCCTCTGCCGGTTTCCTTCAACGATTGCTTTTTTGTACACGTACCTTCGTACGTGACTTGCGAACGGCGAATATCGGATAGTCCCCGAATCTCTCGCGCATTCGCTGGTCGACCTCGCACCGCGCGCACTCGTAGTTCATCGAACAGACCGCATCGGAGAGGATCCCCATCAGGGTATAGCGGCAGGGATGTTCGCTCTCGCTCCTGCGCAGCTCGATGACGCGGTTGTACTCCATCTGGATTGCGCCGGTGGGGCACACGGCGGTGCAGGCGCCGCACGCGATACAACTCTGGTGATCGATCCCGAACGGCGTATCGACGCGCCGCGCGATACCGCGGGAAGCGAATCCGATGGCATCGGCCCCGACGACCTCGGAACAAATTCGAACGCAGAGCCCGCACATGATGCAGTCGTCCTCGCCCTTCTTGAAGCGTGTCCGCCTGACACCGTAGCGATGCGCCAGCTCACGCACGGCGGGAACATCGGGACACCGGGCGAGCATCAGCTCGAAGAGCACCCTCCGGTGACGCTTGATACGCTCCGTCCCGGTGCGAATCTCGAGTCCCTCCGAAACCGGATACAGGCAGGATGCGACGATCCGCCACCGCTTCCGCCCCTTCTCGCGGACCTCCACGACGCACAGCCTGCACGCACCGTACGGTGTTACATCGTCGTGCATGCAGACGGCGGGGAT
>CBFCXB010000132.1:0-6853 GCA_965601905.1 uncultured bacterium
GCGGGCTCTACGATTTTTGCGTGGCCACCTTCGGGATCTGGCGGGAGGTCATATCGACGCGCGTCGTTCCGGCGCTCGCCATCGTCGCCGACAAGGCGAAGCTCGTCGTCAAGATCAACGCGGGGGCCGCCGTGATGGGACTCGGTTATATCATCGGGCTCAAATACGCCTCGATCATCGCCTCGGGCAGCTTCGTTTCATGGCTGGTCCTGATACCGGCGATCTGGTTCTTCGGCCAGCACATAGGCGTACCGATCGGGGACGCCGATCTGCCCATCTCCCAGATGACCGCCGAACAGATATTCGAGAACTACGTCAGGCACATCGGGATCGGCGGCATCGCGGCGGCCGGCGTCATCGGCATCCTCAAGAACTCCAAGATCATCATCTCGGCCTTCACCCTCGGGTTCAAGGAGATCTTCTCGGGATCCTCGGCCGTCTCGGCCGAACGCACCGATCGAGATCTCAAGATGTCGACCGTGATCGGCGGTATCGTGATATCGCTCCTGGCCGTGTTTCTGTTCTTCGGATTAGGCGTCGTCGATTCATGGCAGTACGCCGTGCTCGGCGTCATCATCGTCGGGGTGATCAGTTTTCTCTTCACGACGGTCGCCGCGCGGGCGATCGCCATTGTCGGCGTGAACCCCGTTTCCGGCATGACACTCATGACGCTGATCCTCTCGAGCGTCATACTGGTCAAGGCGGGGCTCTCCGGCACGTCCGGCATGATCTCGGCGCTGATTATCGGCGGCGTGGTCTGCACCGCCCTCTCGACGGCGGGGGCGTTCATCAGCGACCTCAAGGTCGGCTACTGGCTCGGGACGACGCCCTACAATCAGGAGCGATTCAAGTTCCTCGGGATCATCGTATCGGCCGCGTGCATCACCGGTGTGATCATGCTGCTCAACAATGTGTACGGTTTTTCGGGGCCGGAATCGCTCGAGGCACCCCAGGCGAACGCCATGGCCGCCGTCATCAAAACACTCATGGCGCGCACCGACGCCCCCTGGTTTCTCTACCTCGCCGGAATCTTCATGGCGCTGATCCTCGAGCTCCTGAAGATCTCGCCCCTCGCCTTCGCCCTCGGCATGTATCTGCCGATCCAGCTCAACACACCGATCCTGGTCGGCGGCATCATTGCGCACGTCGTCTCGACGCGGAGCACGAACGCCGAGGTGAACAGCAAGCGGAAATCACGCGGGATCCTGATAGCCTCCGGCTTCGTCGCGGGCGGCGCCCTCATGGGTGTCGTGAGCGCCCTCGTCGCGTTTGTCGGCTGGGACGAGGTGCTGAATGTGGGGCTCGCCGAACAGCCGATCGGCGAGGTGCTGAGTGTCATTCTATTCCTCGGACTGTGCCTGTACCTCTATCTCGACGCGAAGCGGGGAGCGACGGACAGCACCAGTTAACATTCCACACGAG
Organism: uncultured bacterium; assembly: GCA_965601905.1. Classification (GTDB taxonomy): domain Bacteria; phylum Krumholzibacteriota; class Krumholzibacteriia; order Krumholzibacteriales; family Krumholzibacteriaceae; genus DATKWS01. The sequence continues at coordinate 1,423 of CBFCXB010000132.1, forward strand.
ATGGGGGAAACGGAGAATTGGGTTCCCCGTTTCCCCGTTCGTGCATACAGCAGGTGACAGATGGAATCCCCCGTTATCATCACCGGCGAATCACCCACAGGGCTCGAGGTGCCGTGGAACCGATTTGCCGATGTAACCGTATTCCCAACCGTCGGCGGGTTTCCTCCCGGGGATCCAACCGGCGCCGAATTCACCGTTTATTCACTGCGAAATGGGCTTGCGGGGGGAGCGTTCGAGGTGGTGGCACTACCCGGCGAGGATGGATTCTCCTCGGCTGTCGTATGGGAACGGCTTCCGTGGGACACCGAGGTTCTCGGATTACCCTGCGCGAGGATTCACTTTCTCGGTGGCAGTGATTGTGCGTCGATCCTCGAGTACTGGAGGGAACGGGCCGCAGGGCTTGGAGTCCGGTATGTCACCTTCCGGGTCGCCGGGTATATAACCTGCATGGTGCCTAGTGTCGATTGCGCTCGGATGGGCGTACTCGACATGATTGCGGTGCGGTCCGATGCGCGTCGAAAGGGATATGCCCGGTCATTGCTCTTCGGTGCGTTGCGATACTTTCGCGAAATAGGATTTCGAGAAGCCGGCCAAGGAGTGTACGATCAGAACCATGCCACGCGCGCCATGTACGCCGGGCTCGGATTCGTGGAATTCAATGCCGCCGTTACCTGCCGGCTGACACCGTGACTCTCGATCCCTCGCCCGGTTCCATGGTCATACACACCGTGATGCATGTGTGGCGGGATGAAGGGAGGTTGAGGTCAATGCTGCGAACGCTCGCACGTTTTATCGCCCGGCTCGATCGCCTGTTTCCACCCGTGCGTGTGGGGGGGAGGGAGTCGGGGGAAGCGTATTCCCACTGGGAGTACGAGAGCGGCAGGACGCTGCTCGCCGAGTACGCCGATCACTTCGGCCCCCTTCAGGACAGGACCGTTCTCGATATCGGGTGCGGCCTCGGCGGCAAGACCGTTGCCTACACCGAGGCTGGGGCGCGGGCGGTGGGTGTCGATATCGCTCCGGAGCACATCGTACAGTCCGTCTCCTTCGCGCGTGCGCGCGGGGCGGCAATCCCATTCCTCGTCGGCGATGCGGGCGCGCTCCCATTTCCCGATTGTGTATTCGATCTCGTCGTGGCGAACGATGCGATGGAGCACTTCCCCGATCCGGGAACCGCTCTGGCCGAGATCGTCAGGGTCGTGCGTCCCGGCGGCGTTATCTACCTCTTCTTCACACCGTGGGGTTCGCCACTCGGCTCCCACCTCTACGACTACATCCGTGCCCCGTGGTGTCACCTGCTCTTTCCCGAGCCGCTGCTGCGGGAGATCCTCGAGGCGGTTTTGGAGGGGAGGGGGGTGGAGAATCCCGGTGGACGGGCGGACATGCTCATCGATGCCTACCGAGGCGAGCAGAACAGGATAACGGTGCGGGGATACCGGAGGATCGTCGCGGATTCGCCTGGTGTCGACGTGGTTATCGAAGAGCGAAGGCCTCCCAAATTCCCCTTCCTTTCCCCGCTCACACGGATTCCATTCCTCGGGGAGTTTTTCACCGGAACGGTAATCTCTTTCTTGCGTAAAAGATAGGAAGGGCCGCCCTCGATGGAACCGAAGCGCCGCGCGGCGGGGAATCGGGTTTCACGGGGACACCGCGCGGCGGGGATATAGGTGCTGGTTGAATCTTCCCGTTTTCCGGGGCCTATTCACCTTGACGGGGCGGGAGGATGTGTGGTAATTCTACTGCACTTCGCCTCTCGCCGTTAAACGGGGAATGGTCGTATGGATAGCAAGATTGTACTCATTATCGTGATATGCTGCGCGGCGGCGTTCGCGTGCTGCAGCTCAGAGCCAGAGGGTCCCGTAGCGAGGCAGTTTATAGACTCGCTCACCTACGGCGTGAAGGCAGGCGATACGCGTGTCGATACCTTCGAGGTCGATGCCCGGGTCGTCTCCGTGCCGTTCGGCATCGGGAGCAGCAGCTTCCTGCGCATCGGTGAGATACAGGGGATCGTCTTCGATGCGATTCTCCTTTCGTTCGATCTCTCGGAAGTGTCGGAACATGCCGGCAAACAGGTGTCGCGGGCCATCCTCTCGATGCCCGTGAGGGTTGCCGACACGACGCTGTATGTGACCTGCCACGAGCTGAAGTACACGTTCGAGGATGAAGACACGATCTCGACCGTTCCGCCCTGCGACTCGACCGCCATACTCGATTCCCTCGGCCGGACAGTGCGGGTACTGAGTATGGATGAACAGGAGTTCAGCTTCGATACAAACCTCGTGCGTCAATGGTTCACGGAGGGACGGGAGCGGCTCAACCTCGCCATCGTCTGGCACGATGAGCGCGATCCGAAGGGATTCATCGAAATGCAAGCGCGCGAGTACGGCTCCGAGTCGGTGCTGTTTCGCGCTGATTTCACCGACGGCACGGCCGATACATTTCCCGTTATCGCGGATTATTCGATCGCCTCGTTCGAGAGTGAGGGACTCGATTGCATCGGCGGCGTGGCGACGAGGATACATTTCACCTTCAGTCTCGAGTGCCTAGATGAGCATGCCATGATACACGGCTCATCACTCGTTCTCACCGTGAAGGGGGAGGTCGGGCTCGGCGTCACGCCGGGCGAGAGCACCATTCTATTCCTCGGGTCCGACTTCTATTACTATCTCTACACGCCCGGTTCGAGTAATCCCGCGAGTCCCGATTTCCTCGGAGGCGCCGAGGTCGATAATGGAACATTCAATCCGGCTGAGACGCGGAGACTGAAACTGCCGCTGCGCGGTTTCACGGCGGACGTGGCCCGGGGGATTCGGACCAACACCGGCCTCGTGCTCCAGTCTGATCTCGAGACGGTGCGCATGCAGCGGGCGTCATTTTACGAGGCGGATAACGACACGATCGTCAAGCCGTACATCGAGGTAATATACTCGTTACCCGCCGATTTCGCCGGAGGACCATGAGAGGGAAATCGATCCGCGCGGCAGTCGTCCATGCGCTTCTTCTCGGCCTGGTGGCCGGCACGGCAGGGGCTCAGTCGATCTTCGGACTGAACTTCATCGGCGAGCACCGGTTTCGCGGCGGCGCGCGTGAGCGATCACTCGCCTTCTCCACCCTGGCCATTCCCGATTCGAGCGGTACGCTCACCGCGAACACGGCGAGCCTGGCGGATCTCGGCGAGGTTACCTTTTCGCTTTTCGAGGTAACGAATCTCAGCCGCATCAGGACCGAGAAGGAGTCGATCAGCCAGAATCGATTCCAACTCCCGTCGGTTATGATCGCGGTACCGCTCAGGGAAGGGCTCGTGTTCGGATTCGGATACCGGACGAGGTTCCAGGGACGGGGAGATTTTTCGTACGAGCGTGATGTAGAGGATGTGTCGAATCCGCTCGATGTCTACAAACTCAGGGGCACGCTCTTCACCGCACCCCTTTCGCTTTCGTGGCGTGTAATTGACCTTATCCGCGGGGCCGGCTACCTGCAGATCGCGCGGGGCTCGAACAACGACGAGGTGACGGTTTACTTTCCGCTGGAGCAGTTCGAGACGGTGCGGTCCCGGCGGGATCGGAGTTTCTCCGGTACCTCGTGGAGCGCATCCGCTCTCTTCACGGTGCATCCACGTATCCATGTCGGCGCTGCCTTCGACGACCGGATCAAATACACCGTCAATGAGGATCTCTCCTTCAGCCGTGACGATTTCGACTCGACCGGATCGTACAGTTTCAAGCTCCCGTTCGCATTCGGGGCCGGAATCGCCGTGGGCATCACCGACAGGTGGTGGTTCATGTCGAACTACTGGAGGCGGCAGGCGCCGGAGCCGGCCGGATTCAGTCAGCTCGAGGGATCACTCCAGGATGAGCGGTTGATCGCGTTCGGGCTCGAGCGGCGCAGGAGCGCCGATGGTGGTTTCCTCTCCCGCATACCGCTCCGGCTCGGGTATTACGAGGACCGGTGGCACCTCGAGTTTCCACCGGGCGAAGCAGTGACGTCGCGCTTCGTTACCCTCGGGACCGGTGTGCCGGTTCCCGGTGGTCCCGGAAGCGTCGATATCTCTCTCGAGCTCGGACAGATCGGATCGATCGACAACAACGGTCTCGATGAGCGTGTTATGCGTATCGGCATCGGTCTCAACGTTTCGGAGCCCTGGTCGCGCAGGAAACCGGGACGGCGGTAGCGGATTGCGTTATGTGTTACGGTGCGTTTTCATTGGTGATCGTCGTGATCACATTTTTAACGGGAATGGCGTGGTCCTCCACGCCGGATACAACGGAAACCATCCCCCTGTCAACGCAACTCGAGGGCCTCGCGCCTGAACCCCGAATCTCCTATCTCCGTTACCTGCTCGAGCAGGGAGCGGACGATCCCGAGATTTTTTTCCAGCTCGGCCTTGCATTTCACGAGTCCGACAATCCCGATTCGGCCACTCATTATTACCTTCGGGCGGCGTCTGAATCCGACGGTTTCGCGAAGGCATACGTGAATATAGGCGTACTATACGACGAGCAGGGAAGATCGGCGCAGGCCCTGGAGATGTTCGAGAAGGCGATAGAAATCAATCCCGACGATCTTCTCGCCCATGCGCATGCCGCGTTCATCCGGTTTCTCTTCAAGGATTACGCCACGGCGTGGAACTACCTCTCCCGGGCCCTGGAAATCGATCCGGATGATCCTCAGTCCCATTTTTATCTGGCGATCTTTTTCTGGGAGAGCATGATGTACCAGGAAGCCCTCATCGAATGGGAGCGGGTCATCACGCTCGATCCGGGTGGATTGCTCGCCCGGAAAGCCAGGGAGAATGTCATTCGGCTCCAGAAGGCGCTCAATGCTCCTTCCGGCGCTGGGGGATGGAAGCCGAAGCGCTAGGATTGGACTCTGCGCTTGACACTCTTTCCCATGTTGTCTAATTTACAAGTGGATGTAATATAGTTATTGTTTGTTTTCTATTCTTTTTAACACGGTAAGGAGAAAGGATGATGCCGTGAAAAGGTTTGCGATGCTCTATGTAAGTCTTTTCCTGTGTGCTCACCTCGGCTGCGTTGCCGGAGGCGGCGGAGAAGTCGATGCGTATGGTGGTGAAGAATCGAGGGAAATCACCGATGATCAAGGATTCCAGAGGGAGATGGGACCGGCCGAGATCGAATATCAATCGGCCCAGCAGTTTCTCGCTTCGGGCGACTACGCCGAAGCCATCAGTCACCTGAGGCGGGCGACAGATCTCAAACCGGAGTATCTCGAGGCATGGTCCGATCTGGGCAAGACATATACCACGATGCAGGATTACGAAGCGGCGATTCCGGCCCTCGAGCGGGCGCTGGAGCTCTCGCCGGGGAACGAGGGATTGATCGGGTATCTCGGGCGGAACAATCTCTTCCTCAACAACTGGGATGATGCGGAACGGTACTACCGCATGCTCGTCGAGAAGAACCCCGGGGAT
>CBFCXB010000133.1:0-6839 GCA_965601905.1 uncultured bacterium
GGTGCTCCCGCCGCCCGCGCACGCGATGCCGCGGCGGCAGCATAGAGCGCGCCGCGCCCTAGTACCCCATCGCGCAGCCGTCCTTGCGCGACTCCGAGGCGCCCATGAGAACGTCATTGACCCGATCCCACCAGATCCCCTGGTAGCCGCCGAATCCACCGTTCATCTTGACGAGCCGGTGGCCCCGTTCGGTGAGCGCGCGCAGCACCCCCGGCGCGATCCCTTCCTCGTAGGCGACCTGCCCGCCGTCGGTCATTGTCTCGCCGGTCGGTTGTGAAGAGCCGAAATGTCTGATGCGCGGCGCATCCCCCGCCTCCTGGATGCCCATGCCGAAATCGATGATATTGCAGAGGACCTGAACGTGCCCCTGCGGCTGCATCGAGCCGCCCATCACGCCGAACGCAAAGATAGGTTGACCGTCACGCGTGACCATCGCGGGGATGATCGTGTGGAACGGCCGCTTGTGGGGCACCAGGGCGTTCGGATGGTCCGGATCGAGATTGAAGAGGGCCCCCCGGTCCTGGAGGCAGAATCCGAGACCGTCGGGGACGGGGCCCGAGCCGAATCCCGCGTAGTTGCTCTGTATGAGGGAGACGAAGTTGCGGTCCGCATCGGCCGTCGTGAGATAGGTCGTCTCGCCCGATTCGAGCTGCATGTCGCCGGGGGGATCTGCGAGCATCGCTCGGTCGGGATTGATCAGGGCGCGCCGTTCTGCGGCGTAATCCTTCGAGATCAAACGGTCGACGGGGACGGCAACGAAATCGGGATCGGCGTAGAACCGCGCCCGGTCCGCGAAGGCGAGCTTCTTCGCCTCGATGAAGAGGTGCAGGTAATCGGCGCTGCCCGCCCCCAGCTCGGCCAGTTCGTACCCTTCGAGGATGCCCAGCATCTGGAGGGCGGCGATCCCCTGGCCGTTCGGCGGGAGCTCCCATACGTCGTAGCCGCGGTAGGCGACGCCGACCGGCTCCACCCATGTCGAGGTATGATCCTCGAAATCCTTGAGCCGCAGGTATCCGCCGATCCGCTGCATGAAATCATCGATGCGCCCGGCGATCTTGCCGCGGTAGAAGACCTCACGTCCCCCCTCGGCGATTGCGCGGTAGGTGCTCGCCAGGTTTGGATTCTTGAATATCTCCCCCACGCGCGGCGCGCGGCCGCCGGGAAGGTACGTGTCCGCGAATCCCGGCTGATCCTTCAGCCGCTGCCCGCCCAGCTTCCAGTAGTGGGCGATCAGCTCGGTGACGGGGAATCCCTCCTCCGCGTACTTGATCGCGGGGGCGAGGATCTCCTCCATCGGGAGCCTGCCGAACCGCTCGTGCAGCTCGAACCATCCATCGACGCAGCCGGGCACGGTCTGCGGCAGAACGCCGGTATACGGGATTCGCTCATGTCCCTGCTTCTTTACCTCATCCACGTTGAGCAGGTACGGACTCCGGCCGCTCGCGTTCAGGCCATAGAGCCGCTTGGATTTGGCGTCCCAGACGATGGCAAAGAGGTCTCCCCCGATGCCGCACGATACCGGCTCCATGAGGCCGAGCGCCGCATTCACCGCGATCGCCGCATCGACGGCGTTGCCTCCCTTTTTCAGGATGTCGATCCCGATCTGCACGGCCAGCGGCTGCGCGGCGCACACCATTCCGTGGCGCGCGATCACCGGCGAGCGGGAGGCGTCCATGCGACCCGTGACGCGGTCGAATCCGGACGCCTCGTCCGGCAGGAGCACGGTGACGAGGAACAGCAGGGCGAGGGGACTCGCCGCGAACATGGAGAGGAACGAAAGAATCGATTTCATCGAGACCTCCTTGGATTGGACGCGCCGTTGCCCGCCGCGCGGCTCCTGAGCCCACGCGGGCGGCTCCCGAACGCACGGACCGCCCGCCGGACCCTACACTCCCGGCCCGGCGCCGATGAACCGCTCGAGCCACGCGTGAAACTCGTTGTACCAGAAAATCGAGTTCCGCGGCGTGAGCACCCAGTGGTTCTCGTCGGGGAAGTAGATAAGCTTGGCGGGGACACCCATCGCCTTCAGCATGCCGTACGCCTCGAGACCGTTGCCGACGGGCACGCGGTAGTCACGCTCGCCGTGCACGATGAGTGTCGGCGTCCGGTAGTTCTTCATGTTGTGCGCGGGGCTCCACCGGATGACCTTCTCGAGATCGTCCCACGTCGTGCCGCCGTACGAGCGAGCGCGCCCGTGCGTGATGTCCGAACCGAACTGAACGCACAGGTCGAAAACGCCGGCATGATTGATGATGCAGGCGAACCGGTCCGTCTGCGTCCCGATCCAGCTCGCGAGGTACCCGCCGTAACTGCCGCCGGCAAGGGCCATGCGCTCCGGATCGATGTACCCCGTGGTGAGCAGTGTGTCGACCGCCGCCATCACATCGAGGTACGGTTTGTCCCCGTGAGCCCCCGTGATCGCGTCGGTGAAATCCTGGCCGAAGCTCGATGAGCCGTGAAAGTTGACCAGCGCCGCAACATATCCCGGTGAGACGAATGCCTGCGCGTTCCAGCGCGGGTGGAAGTAATCGCCGAAGGTGCCGTGCGGCCCGCCGTGCACGAGCACGAGGAGCGGCCATTTCTTCGCGGGATCGAATCCGGGCGGGTAGAGAACGAACATCTGCACCCTTCGTCCCCCGGCCCCCGTAAACCAGACATCCTCGAACCGCCCCATCTCGATACGAGCGAGAAGCTCGTCGTTGAACGCGGTGAGCTTCGTGAAATCATCACCGTCCGTATCGACCGCGCACACCTCCGTCGGCTGCGCGTTGCTCTGGTGCAGAAATGCCAGCCGGTCCCCCGATATCATATCGACGGAGCCGTTCGTGCCGCCGCGCAGGACCTCGCGCACCTCGCCCCCCTTGATCGACACGGAGAAGAGCGATGTCATCGCCCGGTCTTCCGCGCTGAAGTAGACCCGCTTCGCCTTCCGATCGGTCACCCACCCGGAAGGTGAGCGATCGAATCCCTCGCCCAAGACCCGCTCCTCGCCGGTTCGCCGGTCGCGCCGCACGAGTCGGACGCGGTCGCCGTAGAACCCGAGTATCTTCTGCCGCCCGTAGAGTATATATTTGCCGTCGGGCGTGTAATACGGCGAGAAATCATTTGCCGGATTCTTCGTCGTGAGGACGCGGTACGAGCCCGGCGCAGCGGCATCGAGAAGGTAGATGTCCGTCGTGAGCGAATCGTACGGCGGGCCGTGCCGCATCGCGGTGAAGGCGATCTCGCGGCCGTCCGGGGCGATGTCGAAGTCGACCCGTCCCGAGGCGGTGAAGAAACGGTCCCACTCCGGCAGCAGATCGGTGATCCCTCCCGTTTCGATGTCGAGGACAAAGAGGTGCGGCACCGTCCCCTCGGTCCGCCAGTGGTCCCAGTAGCGGTAGAACCGGTCCTCGGTGACCTTGGCCGTGACCTTCCGCTCGGCACGCCGCGCCAGTTCCACCCGCATTGAATCGAGATCGGCTGCGAATGCCGGCAGCACCTGCGAGACGAATACGATCCGCTTGCCGTCGGGACTCCATGCGGGATTCGACACGCCGAGCGGCATATCCGTCACGCGCACCGCCTCACCGCCGTCCACCGGCATGATGTAGAGCTGCGATTTTTCGTCCGCGCCGCGCTTCGCCGTGAATGCGAGCCGGGCGCCGTCCGGGCTCCAGGCGGGGCTCCCCTCGGTCGTCGGGCCCGTGGTGAAGCGCTCCACCTTCGATCCGTCCGTGGCGACGAGCCAGATATCCCCCTGCCCCTCGTTTTTCTCCATGTCATATTCGGTGACAACGACCGCGGCCATCCGGCCGTCGGGGGAGACGGCGAGAGAGCCGACCCGCTTCACCTGCCAGAGGTCCTCCGCCGTTATCGGCCTCCGCTCACCGGCCACGCAGGGGACGTGTGCCATCGACGCCAGCGCGATACACGCGAGGAGCGCCACGCACGTCACCATTCTCGATTTCAATATTCCCTCCTCGTTCGAGATCGACACGTTTCATATCGCCGGAACCGCTCCATCAAATCCGTCGTGTTCCAATTTTCCGGCATCACCAGCCTAGCCCGAGCCGCCCGGGTATGTCAATATACACCTCGGGGCGCCTCCCATCAGGGAAGCGCCCCGATTATTCCATCACCCTGTGCCCGGCGGTGCGTTCAGCGCACCTCGACCGGCTCCATCATGTACATTGGCTCGCGCGCGATCGTATTCCACGTTTCGGCGATATCGTTATGAATGAAGCGGTAGACGATGTACTTCGCCGCCGCGGTCAGATCGCCGCCCCCGCTCAGCAGGATTTCGAGCAGGTCCTTCTTCTTGGGATAATGCACCACGGTCACCTTCTCGTCGGCGGGTATGCCGGCCAGCTCCTTCGCCATCTCTATGGCGCGGTCGAGCCCCCCGACCTCGTCGACGAGACCGTTCGCCTTCGCCTGCCGCCCCGTCCACACACGGCCGTGGGCGAGCTTCTCGGCCTCCTCGAACGTCATCCCCCGCTCATCGGCGACATCGGCCAGCCACCAGTTGAATCCCTTCCAGTGATCGGCCTCGAACCGCTGCCGCTCCTCGTCGGTGAAATCCCGCAGGTCGGACCACATCATCGCATTCGGTCCCTTCGCGATATAATCATGCGTCATGCCGATCTTGTCGTAGAATCCCTTCATGTTGAACTTTATGCTGATCGATCCGATCGAACCGGTGATCGTCATCTTATCGGCGACGATCTTGCTCGCGCGGTACGCGATCATGTATCCGCCGGAACCGGCGACATCGACCATCGACGCGACGATCGGCTTCTCCTCCTTCACCGCCTGCACGCCGCGCGAGATCATATCGCTCGCGAGGCTCTCACCGCCGCCCGAGTCGATGCGGAAGACGACGGCCGCCACGTCATCGTCGCGCTGCGCCCGGCGCAGATCCGCCCTGACCGTCTCGTGCCCCATCAAGATCCCGAACATCGGATCGATCTTGCTCGTGCGTCCCCCGATCATGCCCTGGGCATGGATTACGGCGATCGTCTTCTTTCCCTTGAGGCCGAGCTTTTCCGCCTTCTCCTCGTCATACCGGCCGGCGTAGACGGTGCGGAGCTTCTCGTCGTCCTCCCGCATCAGCATCTCCTCGAGCTCGTCCCAGTACAGTATCCGATCGATCAGTCCCGCCTCGAGCGCATCATCGGGCTGGAACGTGGCTTGGTCCATGAATCCCACGATCTGATCCTCCGTGAAGCCGCGGTCCTCACCGAGCGATGCGACGTACATATCCCAGTACTCATCGAGCATCCACTCCTTGTTCTCCCGTGCCGTGGGGGACATATCATCGCGCGTGATCATCTCGGCCGCGCTCTTGTAATCCTTTATCCGGTGCACGTTCGGTTTGATGCCGAGCTTCTCGAGCGTGCCCTTCACGTGCCCCGTGACGGTGGCCATCCCGACGAAGGTGAAGTACGCGGACGGCGGCATGAAGACCGAGTCGCAGGCCGCGGCGAGGTAGTAGGTCTTGCGATTCATCGAATCGGCAAAGCCGTACACCTTCTTGCCCGACTTCTGCACCTTCTTCATGGCCCCGCGGATCTCCTCACACTTCGCCAGGAACAGGTTGTTGCTGCCGGAAAGCTTCACGATGACGCCCTCGATGCGGTCGTCCACCGCCGCCTTCTCGAGGTTGCAGAGGATCCGCTGGAGGGTCTCGGGCTTGCCGCCCAGGATCTCTCCCATAATACCGGCGGGCGGATTGTACTCCGGTATCTCACCGTAAATATCGATGACCAGGTAGGAGTGCTTCTCGATCTTCGATTTCTCGCCCGATTTCGCGGCGATCACGGCCACGATCACGAGGACAACGACGACGATCGCGAGGAGCGAGGCAAAGAACGATCTGAAAAACGCTTTCACCGATTCACCTCCGTGCGTATAAGGATTGAAACTGATTCAATTCGTACCGCTACTTGATAAAACAGGGCCGGTGCCCGGTCATACTGCGTATGGCTCGACATCGGCACCGCCCTATGTTGATACGATGCAACCGCGCGAAATGTTACGCGCAACTTGAATCCACGGTCCGCACATGCGTCCGGCGGGCCTATTTATCCAGGTTCTTCTTCATGTTGAACAGGTAGAGCATGTGAGCCTGCTCCTCGCCGATCAGCTTCTCAATGATCTCCTTGCTCCGCTTATCGACGAACTGGAGGAGACCGCTGAAGAACAGGATGGCATCCTTCTCGAAGGTGATCCCTTTCTGAAGCGCCTCGGCCGGTGACTTGACCGCATCGGCGAATTTCTCGGGGGTTATATCGCTGTAGAGATCGCTCTCGACGAGGGCCTGCATGTACCCCTCCGTCTCGCCGGGATACTGCTCGGTGTACTGCGCCTTGGAGATGGCGTCCCTGATCTCCTGGAACCGCTTGATATGCGCCTCTTCCCAGTCCCGGAGCCTGCCGAAGAGCTCGGCCAGTTCCGACTCGTCCTTGAAGTGTTCCGCCGCGAGGGCATAGAAATCTCTCCGCTTCTTCTCCTTCTCGATACCGATCTCGACGATCTCGGCGGGTTGCAGGATGTTGGCCATCGGTATTCCTCCCTTTTACTCGATCCAAGGGCGTTTCATTCCGCGCCGATCTCGCGGTGTCGCGAGATGTTCCAAACGCCCAGTATAATACAATTCATCAGAAAGCGGCAACAATTCCGCCGACGAGTCGCCAGATCTCCTCCTCCTCGTTGAATGTCGTCTCCGCCAAGAGCCGCAGGTTGCGCCGGACGAGATACGAGAAACTCAGCGTCTCCGTCCGGTATTCAAGTATGTCGAGCTCCGAGTCGACGTAGTTGTAGAGGAACGTGACGTATGGACGCCCATCACTTCCATG
>CBFCXB010000134.1:0-6822 GCA_965601905.1 uncultured bacterium
TACCCCGAGGTTCAGGGGCGAGCATACGCGTCGGCCCTCGTGCTGACCGTGATCATACTCGTCATCAGCATAATCTCGCGGCTCCTGACGAGGAGCTTCACGAAACACGTGGTGAGATGAGATAGGGATTCGGGAAAGAGGCGAGGCTCTATGAGATGTCGGATTCGGAGGACGGGACGAAGGAGCCACGAGCGAGGAAAACGAGACAGAATGATGAGATCATGAACGAGGAGAACCGGAAAAAACGGGATGCGGGATCGGTCGAGCAGCCCCACATACGGGTGAGGAACCTCAGTGTGGACTATGGGGGGAGCAGGGCGCTCGATAACATCACGGTCGATATCCCCGACAGGCGGATCACGGCGATCATCGGGCCCAGCGGATGCGGCAAGACGACGCTGCTGAAATCCTTCAACCGGCTGATAGATCTCATCGATGGCGCGCGTGTCTCGGGCGAGGTCCTGGTCGACGGCGAGAACATCTACGATCCTGGGGCCGATGTCACGAGAATACGTAAGAAGATGGGCCTGCTCTCCCAGAAGCCCTTCCCGCTGCCGATGTCGATCTACGACAACATTGCCTACGGGCCGAGGATCCACGGGATCAGGGCGAAGAGGGAGCTCGACCGTATCGTCGAGCACTACCTGAGGGAATCGAGCCTGTGGAATGAGGTCAAGGACAGGTTGCATGCGCCGGCGTCGGGTCTCTCGGTCGGGCAGCAGCAGCGGCTCTGTCTCGCCCGCGGCCTCGCCGTTGAGCCGGAGATCATCCTGTGCGACGAGCCCACCTCGGCCCTCGACCCGCAGGCGAGCAAGCGCATCGAGGAGCGGTTCGTCGAGCTGAAGAACTCCTATACCGTGGTCGTCGTAACGCACATCCTCCGCCAGGCGAGAAGGCTCGCCGACTACGTGATATTCCTCTACATGGGCGAGCTGGTCGAGTACGGCCCGGCGGAGCAGGTCTTCGATCATCCCGAAAAAGAAATGACAAGAGAATACATTCAAGGGATAATCAGCTAAAGCGATTTAGTGAAGATCGCCGTGCCGGGATACGCTCCCGATAACCTGTCCCTTCCATTAATGTCATCCAACACGAGAATCGTGCTTCCGGAGGACAGATCGATAAGGTTACAATCACGGACCTCCTCGGGAATCCTCCGTCTTCCCGGCCATCTGGGTCGGCTCTTCCATCTCCAGTACAGCCGAAAACTTTTTTTATGCCATCGGATGACGGTCTCGGGTTGAACTATGCTCAGGGACTGTCGCCAATCCTTCCATAAACGCGATAGAATAACCCAGAGCTTTCGATCTTGGTTCGTCAAGCGAGGTCTTTTGGCATTCCGTTGCAGGACTTCGAGTTGATGACGTAGCGCGAGGTTTTCTAAGGCAAGCGCACGGTTCGACCTCAGCGCCGAAATGAAGGTGTGTAGAATGAGAAATAGCATGAGATTTATATGATGTTTGAATCAGGGTAAGTGCAAGTATTGTAAGGCGGACGGAATTAATAGAAGCCACACCAGGCGATGATCGCCCCTCCCGCTCCATCCGGAACCATGCGGGGACGAAGCTGCCAGTCCGGTTCAATGCATACGGCGACGGCGGCCCTATTCCATACCACCCGACCGTATGGATCGATGCGCTGGGCATAGATGTCCCCATCTCCACCGCGGCCGTCCTCCCATACGATGATGGCTCCACCCGCCTCATCGGTCACGATACAAGGATTCGCCTGCCTGCCGGCGATGGTGCAGACAGGGTTGCCATCCGCCACCCACGCGGCATTGACGGATCGTATATCCGCGAGCACTATGAAAGAGATGAGAAGTATTATTGCGATACCGCTTCTTTTCACGTTGAAACATTATACCAAAAAATGCATGATCCTGTACATCTAAAACGCGACGTCTGCCACTCGCGATTGTGGAGGGACACGCAATGAAATATGAACATAGAAAACGTTATGTATTGGAAAGAACGAGCTGTTGGCGGACCCGACTGCGGGCTGGAATCGTGCCGCCGCCGACCGTGATAATCGTGCTGGCCACCGTGCTGTTGCTCTGCGCGGCCGGATGCTCCGAGGACGACTGCACCTGCCCCGCCGACGTCAATGCCCCCCGCGTGGAGAGCACCTATCCGAGCGAGGGGGACACGTCGGTGCCGCCCGACACCTTCGTAACGGTCACCTTCGACGAGATCATGGACCCGGCCACAATATCGGCGGGCACGATCGCCCTTGAAGGTCCGCGCGGTCCCGTGGTTTCAACGGTACGGTACCACGGTTCAACAGCGACGCTCACACCACGTGGGACACTGGCCGGCCATTCGGTGTACACGGCCCGCATCGATCCCGGCGTGAGCGATTTCGCGGGAAACCGGATGAAGGTGCCCTACGCATGGTCGTTCACGACGGGCGCCACGCACCTCATACTATATCCCGACATCGAGTTTACCGTGCGCGATGGGGACGGGGACGGCGAGCCCGATGAGCTGGCCGGCGGCGGCCCGCCGGGGCGCCTCCTCATGGCGGGCGATACGGGTGTGCAGGAGGACCGCGCCGTCATGGAGTTCCCGCTCGGGGATATCGTGCACTATACGGTGCTCGAGGCGATTGTCTTTATTACATTCTCGGAGAGCACGCTTCCCTCCTTGCCGGGCGATATCGAGGGATGGGGATTTTCGGGCGACGGCGAGGGCGGCCTCTCCGATTGGAACGCCGGGGCGCTGCTGCGTACGTTCGAGAATACAGACCTCGGCGCCGGCACTACCATAGCATTTCCGATGACGGACGCGATCAACGCCGCCCTGGCGTCCGAGGCGACGCACGTCGGTTTCCGGATTGCCGTGACCGGGGGGGCGCAGGTCGAGATCGCCACGACGACCGGTGCGATGCCGCAGTCGGCGTCCAGATTATCACTCATATATTGAAACCTCCGCCGCAAGGGGTTCGAACAACACATGATTCTCGCCACACACCAGCCGATATTTTTACCGTGGCCGGGATTTTTCTACAAAGCCGCGCACGCGCAGTGCATGGTGCTGCTCGATGACGTGCAGTTTCCCCGGGGAAAGAGTTGGATGAATAGAAATCGCCTGAAAGACGAGGACGGAACGGTTTGGTCGACCGTTCCCGTCTGGAAAACAGGGCGTGGGCTTCAGTCGATACGGGATGTCGAGATTTGCAACGAACGTGAGTGGCGGAGAAAGCACCTGCGGAGCATTCAACAGAATTACGCCAACGCTCCCTATTTCGATGAATATTTCACCGCCATTGAATCGATCTACGGGCAAGACCACGCGCTCCTCGCGGATTTCAATATCGATCTAATACGGTATTTCTGGAAGGCGCTATCGATGGATGCGGAGCTTCTCCGGCAGTCGGACCTCGGCATCGAGGGGGGCGGCGCCGAATTACTCATCACAATCTGCAAGCGCATGGGCACCGATCACCTGCTGATCTATCCGGCAACTGAGAAATACCTCGATATCGCGGAGATGAATCGGCACGGGATCGAGATCCGCACGATACGCTTCCCCCCACCCGTCTATCCGCAGCTCTGGGGATCATTCATCTACAATCTCTCGATCGTGGACATGCTGCTGAACTGCGGCCCGGTGAGCAAAAGAATCATCTTAACGGCATAAGCATCCCGGCGAATGCCGCCGGAATCCACGACTTCGCGTCCTACATAAACATACGTCGATACAGCACCGGGAGACGCGAGAACTTGAGGCATTCCTTGCCGATACGCGGGGCGGACCACTTGAAAAGCCCGGGAAGAACATTCGAGATAATGCGCAGGTTCTCGATGGCCTTGCTGGGGCGCAGGTAGAATGAAATGTAGGCCTTCAAGAGGCGCCTGCCCAATTGCCCCGGGGTGAGGTGATCGAGCCGTATGATCGGATTGAGGGCGGTGAACCGGCCAAAGTCATTCGTTAAAAGGCGGTCCCGTTCCCGCTCGTAGAGCTTGGAGCCCGGGTAGGGCGTGAGAATCGAGAACTGGACCTTGACCGGATCGAGGGCCCGCGCGAAACTGATCGTTTCATCGGCCGTCTTTTTTGTTTCGTTCATCGCCCCGAGTATGAAGGCCCCCGTCGCGCGCACGTCATTCTCATTGAGAATCTCCATAGCGCGGAACGCATCTTGAATGAGCGCCTTTTTTCCATACCCATCCAGCACTTCCTGGCTTCCGCTCTCGAAGCCGATGAACGTCCAACTGAATCCGGACCGTGCCATTGTACGGATCATATCGGGATGTTTCACGATGGTATCCACGCGGGACCAGGCCTCCCATATCAGGTCCCATCCCCGTGCGATAATCGCCTCGGAGAGTGCGATGGCACGATCCGGATCCAGGGTGAAATTATCCTCGACAAAGCAGAGGGCCCGGTACCCGTACTTCTCGTAAAGCAGCTCTATCTCTTCAAGTATATTCTCGACGGACCGCGCCCGCCAGCGAACACCGAAAAACTCGGATGAGGCGCAGAAATCGCAATTGAACGGGCATCCCCGTGACGTGATCAATGTGGTCATCGGACGGCCGTTCATCTTTTCGTTGTAGTACTCGAGATGCAGGAGATCGCGTTTCGGAAATGGGAGTGAATCCAGATCAGTGATGAACGGCGTATCGGGAGCCCTCACGATTCGGCCGGAGGCGAGATAGGAAACGCCCCGGACCGCTTCGAGCCCGGAGTCCCCGGATAGAAAATCGATGAGAGCCTTGAACGAGTACTCTCCCTCGTTCCGAACCACGTAGTCGACGGTCCCGCTCGCCAGCGTTTCCTCATCGAGAAAAGTGACATGCGGTCCTCCCATGATGACCTTCGCGCCCTGATCCCGCGCGCGCCGCGCGATCGCGAGCGAGACGGGATACCGTGCGGTATCAACGGAGATACCGACGACATCGAAATCGCCGTAGCGGTATTTTTTCCACCCGTGCTTCCCTACGTTGAAATCGACGATCGAAACGTGATGCTTGTCATCGAGTACGGCAGCGAGGTACGCAAGGCTCAGCGGCGGCCGCTGCAATCCGATATTGTAATAGGAGAAACCCACGGGTGGATTAACGAGCAGGATCCTCATCGCATTCCTTCCTCGAGGGCTGTTGAATTCTACCCCCGCCATACTCCTAATACGGTTATGCACCGCCGCGACTTTAACAACAGATCAATATTCTTTATAGGTGGTGACGAGCTTCTAGAAGCGGTCCCGCCCACCCCGCCTTCCGCCTCCGCCTCCGCTTCCGCCTCCGCTTCTGCTGCGGCCTTCACCCCGAGGGCGAGCCTCATTGACGGTGATCGTCCGGCCTTCCAGTTCCGTGCCGTTCAGGCCTTCGATCGCCTTCTGCGCTTCGGACCGATCCGCCATTTCCACGAAACCGAATCCTTTCGACTCTCCCGTATACCTGTCCTTGATCACATCTACCGAGTCCACGTTCCCGAACGCCTCGAAGGCCTGCCGGATATTGTCTTCGGTTGAGGAATATGACAGATTCCCAATATACAGCTTCATTGCGCCCTCCTTACGGGCTCAAGTGCCAACCATCTCGCACTCCGTATGGTGCTTTTGCGGGAAGAAAATTCAATGAATCCTCTTATAAGGATGATCGACGTTCGCGTAACCGCCGATCGTCTTTATTCAGACCATTCATCAAATTCGATCCACCGAGGCAGTATACTACAATCCATGAAAATGCCAAAAGAAATATTATGCTCGCGGCGGGAACCTGCCGGGCCATATATTCGTATAGTTAAGGTATTACCAAATATGAAACTTCAAACTGAATTGTATGCAGCAAGAAACATACGGGGAACAAAGCCATGATCAAAGACTGCACCTGCCGCTGTACAGCCCTTCTGAGCGTTATGGCACTGACTATGCTCTGCGGATTTTCTTCGGAGATTCACGCAAACGACGATTACAAAACCGCTTATCGCCCTGAACTGACGATATCCCGGGCCGCTGGACCGATCGAGATCGACGGCGATCTCGAGGACGGCGGCTGGCATGGCACGGCCAGAGCCGGCAATTTCGCCGAGCACAATCCCGGTGATCAGACCAGGCCGGAGGTCGACACGGAGGTATGGATCACCTATGACGATGAGAATCTCTACGTGGCCTGGCTCTGCTACGACGACCCCGAAGAAGTGCGGGCCTTCTACTGCGAACGGGATGATATCTTCTCCGGCGACTACGTGATCCTGTGCCTCGACACGTACGGCGAGGCGACCCTGGCCTACGAGATCTCCTCCAATCCCTACGGCATTCCCGGCGACCTGCTGTTTTCCACCTCGAACGGTGAGGATATAACCTACGATATGATCTTCGAAACGGCCGGCCGGATCACCGATTTCGGCTGGGTCGCCGAGATGGCGATACCATTCGAGAGCATGCGGTTCCCCGATCAAGAGGAGCAGATATGGCGGGTCGACTTCTGGCGAAACCGTCCGCGCGAATCCCGCTTTCAATACTCCTGGGCGGCGTACGATCGCGACGAAAACTGCTGGCCATGCCAGTGGGGAACCATCAAAGGCATCTCCGGTGTCAAACCCGGCTCGGGCTTTGAACTGCTCCCGGCGGTTATCGGGTACCAGTCAGGTTCCATCGGTGATAACGGAGACTTCGTCAACAAGGACATCGATGGCGACATCGCCCTGGGTATCTCGTATGACATTTCCTCGGAGTTGACCGCCGAGGCCACCATCAATCCCGATTTCAGCCAGGTCGAGTCCGACGTCGCCCAGCTCGACGTCAATACGACGTTTGCGCTCTTCTACCCCGAGCGGCGGCCCTTCTTTCAGGAGGGGAGCGACCTGTTCGACACCT
>CBFCXB010000135.1:0-6813 GCA_965601905.1 uncultured bacterium
AGACCCGCAGGCGGATAACGGAGATCAGAACGTAGATGCCGGCGAGCATCATCAGAACATGGCCGGCCTGTGCGGGAATCATCGCCGGCTCCCAGCCCCACACAAACAGCCCCCCCACGGCGTATCGCAACATCACGACGGTCGCTACGAGCATCACGGTCAGCGATCTTCCGAAGAACCCGATCGCCAGGAGGAATACGCTCGGGGCGCAGCTATTCATCAAGAACCATGCGAGTACGCCGACCTTGAGCCGGAAGAGAAACGTCCCCGTCGATCCCACGGCGATGATCAGGTTGAGCACGACGAGTATCCAGCCGATGGTGTTACGCCTGAATTCGATGTCCTCGTATGCGGGTATTGCCTGATCTGGGTGCTCGTTCATTCTTCGCTCCTGTCATGTAATTAGACGAGTGCGCACAATCGATCATTTCATAAGCAGCAGGCTCAGCGCCATTACGGCCATTCCCGCCACGAGTCCGAATATGCTGTCGTGCCCCCTGCCGTATGCCCGGCTCGTCGGCAGCAGTTCGTCCAGGCTGATGTATACCATGATCCCCGCGATGCCGCCGAAGAGAATGCCTATCACCTGGGGTGGAATAACACCCGATTCGTCTCCCAGGAAGAAGCGCAGCGCCACGTAGGCGATGCCGGCGCCGACCGGTTCGGCGAGCCCGCTGAGAAACGAGTAGATGAATGCCTTTCTGCGGTCGCCGGTGGCATAGAAGATCGGCACCGAGACGCTGATCCCCTCGGGTATGTTGTGCAGCGCGATGGCCACGGCGATGGCGATGCCGAGGGCCGGGTTCTGCAGCGCCGCGAGGAACGTCGCCAGGCCCTCCGGAAAGTTGTGAATGGCGATGGCGAGCGCGGTGAAAAGACCCATGCGCAACAGCTTCTTGCGATCGCCGCCGTGGTCGTGGACGCCGCGGGACGCGCGCCGGGAATCGCGGTCCACCGCCGCGAAGTCCGGCAGGGGAGCGGTTGTGTCGTGAAGCGGCGCCGTCTCCTCTTCCGAGTGCGTCTCGTGGGGATTCTCCGCCGTCGGGATCGCGTAATCGATGAGTCCGATCAGTATGATGCCGCCGAAGAAGGAGGCCGCATTGATCCAGTGGCCCCAGTAGTTCCCGTATGCCTCGAGCAGCGCACCGGCGCCCTTGTAGAAAATCTCGACGAACGACACGTACAGCATGACGCCCGCCGAGAAGCCCGTCGACACCGACAGGAACCGGTAGTTCGTCCTGCTGGCGGCGAATGCGATTGCGCTGCCGATGCCGGTTGCCATCCCTGCGAAGACCGTCAATCCGAGTGCGAGCCAGACATGTGTCATCGCTTTGTTATCTCTCCTTCGCCGTGTGAACAGATCCGGACGGCGGTGCATCCCTTGCACAAGGGCATCAATTCGGGGATTCGTTTATGGTGCGCTCCCCGGTACCGCGCCAGGACGTCCCCGTTCCAGATGTCGGCGAGCCCGGTATCGCCGGGGTTGCCCGGGATGAAACCCGGAGGCCCGAATTGCAGAATGGAATTATAGCATAACGGGGCGTCGCCGTTCCAGTTCACTCCCATGGCGTTGATGGCATTGAAGGGCAGGGCGCACGCGGGGTACGATTGATCGCCGAATTGCACCGGTGTGTAGAGATTCTCTGAAAATTCCAATCCCTTTTGCTCGACGAGATTTTGCAGCAGGCGAGCGAGGCCGGCGCCGGCGTTATTTCGTTCCGATCCCGAGGTACGGATTGAACAGGTACTCGAGGCTGTACTCCCTGAGACCGGTGAAATAATCGTGAACTATCTTCGTCGGGTTGATCGCCAACTCGCCGCACTTGTGACGGTCGTCCATATCGTCCCAACCCCATGGGGGGTTGGCGGAACCGGCTTTGAGCTTCTTTCTCGGGGCGGGCTCGACAAACGCATCCCGTCCCTTGTCGTTCGCCCGGAACACCTTTTGACATACTCTTGCGAATCGGGATCGCCGCTCTCCGTCGAAGACGGCCAGTAATGACTGATCGTGATGAACGCATCGACCCGTTCGGCCTTTTCATTGCCCGGCCGTTTCGTGACTACGGCGAGGGCGCCCTCCATGTCGTGCAGGTGCTCGTCGAAGTTCTTTCTGATCTTGTCCATCAATGACTTTCCGTCGTACCAGTCCTGCGCATGATAGAAGGCGTACAGGATGAAGTAATGCGTCGTCGTCTCGGCGATTGAGTAGTATCCGGCCGCACCGAGTGCGTTGCCTGTGTCATTCACGTACTCCCAATTGTGCACGATGTCGTCCCATGTCTCACGAAGATCGACGCGCGTGATATAGTCGCCGCGCGGATTCAATTCATGTATCTTCTGATGGAGAGCGGGTGCGTGGCGGAGCGCCAGTTTCTCGTACTTCGTGGGCATGTTCGATCCTCCTCCATTTGTTCGATAATGCGTTTACTTGACGCTGTCTATCAGCTTCTTCAACAAGCCGACGGCCCTGTCGACCTTGCGCAACGTTGAGGCGATCTTCCCCGTGTCCTCCATTGCTTCCTTTCCCTCGGTAATGACATCTTCGAGGGCCGCCATGGCCGACTCGTATCCGGCCGTGGCATTTTCGATGTGCTGCTCGATGATCTCGAGCCGCAGTTCATACAGTTCGCCGAGTTGCTCGAAGATGCGTGGGCCGGGCGGCGCTTGCTTCGTCTTCAGCTCCTCGAGAATGCGTATCGCTTCGTCCAGATTATTGTCCATGGTCCATACTCCTTAATCTTGCACCCGAAGCGTTTCGATCGTACCGACGAGCTCTCGAGCCTGCCGGTGGTATTTTTGTATATCCGCGATGCTGTAATCCTTGTCCTCTATGACGTGCACCAGCTCCCCGTTCGCCTTGAGGAGCTCTTCCAGCGCGGGCGCGCAGCGTTCCTCGACAAGGGCCGCGCGGGCAATGGCGGACGCGGCATGGTGGTACGCCTGTACGGCGATGTAGCGGTGCGGAATGGGGTACGCTCCGCCGAACTCGGTCACCTGTTGTGCCTCGTTCCGCAGGCGGTACGCCGTGTCACGGTAGCTGAAGAGGAACCCGCGCGACCGCCAGTCGCCGCCATCGAGCGAGAAATCGACGGCGAGCATTTCAGCGAGCCGGTCTACCACCGTTCGCGCGCGGGGAACGATACTCTCTATCGCATCGGTCCGTTTCCACTCCGCGAGTTTTGATGCGAGCGTCTGGAGCAATGTGGCGGCGGCGTTGTGCCTGTCATCGCCGAGTTCCGCACCGAGGGCGGCCGATGCATTCCGGATGAAGGTATCGGCCGCATCGTGTATTTCTTTCTCTTGATCCCCCGTCGCCAGCTCCGAGAGCATCTCGCCGTAACTTCTGAGAGCCTTCCCGGCGGCGATGCGCGCTTCGGTGTTCTTTGCGCTGGCGAATGCTCCCAGTGTGTCGATCCCTCTCGAGGTGTATGCCGTATCGAGCGCGGCGAAGTAGAGGTTCATCTCCGCAACATTCTGCTTGATGAATACCAGCTCTTCCCCGCAGAACGCGCCCACCACGGCCGTCGCCTCCCCGAACATGTCGATCGCTTCTTTCTGCCTTACTGAGAGTCCGCACGAGGACACAACGAGGGTGATGCAGAGAATGACAGTGATTGTTATCCGCATGGGCATGGTCTTCTCCCCCGAAAATGCCGGATAAATATTTCCGCTTGAAACGGGTCCCGTAGATATCTATATCATTAGAATGTCATTCGTGCAAGGGGTGGGGGGCGAGATAATGTTGTGGGCGGAATGCAGGGACGAGCGTGAGGTAACGCTATGTCTATGCAATTCCGTTTTCGTACTCAGCGTTGCACTATGGACAGAACGTGTGGCACTCCGATTTTTTAATTTAGCCGGCACGTTACTAATCACCAGAGGTTGATAAAGCCGATTGTCCGGCACTGAGGAGTTGTATAGGTATTTCAATCCATTATTCTTCCAAAGATTCCAAGTTTCGACGAACGATCAACGTGCGCTCATGATCTTTGCCTAGGAACTTTTCAAGGATTATCAACGCGCGCTCATATAATTTTTTTGCGCGACCGAATTCGGCCTTGCCCCTAATGTAATGCCCAATCTGATTCAGCAAGCAGCCTGCAGCATCCAACCCGACGCCACATTCTTCGGCGTGCCCTTCCGAAGCTACAGCATGCGGCAGCAGACAGGAGCATTCATCCCATGTCCTGACATCATCGCTGTCATATGGGTAAGCTTCGTTTACGATCCGGGCGGCCGCCTCGCACCTTTTTTCCTTATCGCCGGAATCAAGGCGACTTCGTATGACCACCTGAACCAATCGATGAATCGATAAAAAGTCTTTTTCAACGGTGAGTAGTGAGTATCGCTTGAGCGTCGCTATAACTCGGTCCATAGCGAGGTCGTCTTCAGCGATTGTGGCCAACTCGTCAGGCAAGTATTCCTTACCTTCATTTAGCAACTCTCGAGGGATGCTGTCTGGAGCAAGGTAAGCGCAAAGGTTCAACAGGGCTGCCGAGGCAGGCGATTCCGTTCGGATAGTATCCATCGCCAGGCTCCATGTCGTCGTCACGGTCGCATTGTACCCTCCAGGCGGGGATTCCGTGTCCCAGAGCTCGCGGCGGCGGTTGCGGAACCGTTCGATGTATGCCGCTCAGCGGTACAACGAAGTCCTGCCCTATGCGGCTGAGCCGGCCCGCATTCCGAATATAGAAATGACGGGCATCGAGCCGCGGGACGAGGAATTGCTGCTGAAGCTGGCGGAGAGATATGAAAAGAGTGGGCGGCACGAGCCGGCGTTGACCATGTGCCAAACCGCACTGGATATTTCGGAGGAAATCTACGGACCGGGAAGCGGCCACGTAACGGACATTCTGGTGAAGATAACCGATTTGTATGCACTCCAGGAAAAGGTTGACATAGCCGAACTTGTATTCGTCCAGGCACTCGACATTCGAACGGATGTCATGGGCAAGAACCATCCCGATGTGTTGCTTCTTCGCGAGCGCATATCGGATTTGCACGAACGCAAAAATAATTGACGGCGGAGGCATCGAAAGACGGCAGGTCCGGGGTTCTCTGGTGGGGGATGCTCGTGCGGGATATGCGGGTGCGGGTGTGTTTGCGGAAGCGCTGATCAGGCGTCGCTCCGTCAGAGCATGTACTCGACGGCGCAGGTGGGCGATTCGTTCATTCGAGTTTGAATGTCATTCATCGCACCGGGGGATCGCGGCGGATTACTCGGTATCCCACCAGGTTGAGGTGTGAAACGCGGTTTTGTGCTGAAGTAGGCAATGCGTTCTGGGTATCAAATTGCTTGCATGTCGATCATTCGGTATTTGCATGCGTTTGCATGCGAGAGGAGAATTGAAATCATCATTCATATATGATACAATGCATGCAGTAATGGGCGGATCGGAGTTTCCGGTTTCGGATATCATTCGCCATTCGAGACCCTACCCCATGACTCGCCGGTTCTTTTCGAGGAGGTCGAACATGCATCCATGGTCACGCCGGCCGATTGCAACCTTCTCGAATTTGCGCCGCCCCCCGGGTCGCATTATTTCTCTTGTCATCGCAGTACTTCTCGCCGGCTCGATCATCGCCCCGGCGCTCGCCGTCGACAATGTGAGCGGCCCGGCCGTAGACCGGTGGGCGGATCCCCCGGCGCTCGCCGCCGACGACATGAGCATCCCGGGCGCGGACCAGTGGGCGGATCACCCGGCGCTCCAACCGTTTCATGTATCCGGCAAAGAGCTTCCTCTCCGGCTGTTCCTGGTGCGAACATCCGGCCGGCTGCCCGAGACGGACGGCGTCACCGTGCACGGAGAGCACGATGGTGTGTTTCTTGTTTCAGGCAGCACCGCCGCCTTGCGGGCTCTCTCTCTACGCGGTTGCATTGTAACGCCGGCGGGCGATGTGCCGGAGGCTCCCCCGCCCGTCGAGCGGGAGTGGACCTGGATCGATACCCCCGATCCGGCCATCGCGGCCATGGTCGATCAGGTACAATGGGAAAGAGTGCGGGACAAGATCCAGTGGTTGGTCGACTTCGGCACGCGATACTGCCTTGCCCCCAACCACCATGTCGTGGCCACGTCCATCGCCTCGGCCTTCGAGACGTATGGATTACAGACGAAAATGTATCCCTTCCAGTACTGGAATAAACCTATGTGGAACATAGAGGCCACCCAAAAAGGCACCAGGTATCCCGATTCGTACGTGATCATCTGCGGTCACTTCGATTCGGCGAGCAAAAATGCTATGCATTCGGCTCCCGGCGCCGACGACAACGGCACCGGGACCGCGGCGGTACTGACCGCCGCCGAGATTCTCTCCCGGCACACCTTCGAGTATTCGATACGGTACATCTGCTTCGACATCGAGGAGCTAGGGCTTATCGGCAGCCGTCTCTACGCGAACCTGGCGCGTCGGCGCGGTATCGACATCGTCGGGGTTCTCAATTTCGACATGCTGGGGTACTGGAAACCCGGAGTTCCGAAGGACCTCGAGATCGAGACGAACCACGCGTCACAATGGCTGGCGAACGCCGTGATCAACGCGGTGCATCTGTACACCGACACGCCATACAAGCTTCACGTCTACGATGATGCCTGGTGGGGTGACCACTGGTCCTTCTGGAGGGCCGGATACGCCGCCGTCAACCATGAGGAGTCCTGGGATTGGTACGATCCCGACTTCAATCCCTACTATCATTCGACCAGAGACCTGCTGGAACACGTGGACCCCGGTTTCACCGTCGGAAACATCAAAGCCGGCGTCGCCGCGCTCGCAACTCTGGCCGGCCATGTTCCGCCGCGCACCGTTTCATTCGAC
>CBFCXB010000136.1:0-6804 GCA_965601905.1 uncultured bacterium
GCAGCCTCTCGGTCAGCCGGTTGATCTTTTCTCTCGTTGGCGGCATGGCTTCCTTTCCGTATGCGTCCATGTTCCGAGCGCGACAATGCCGTCAGACGAAACGCCCCTCACTTCTCCAGCTCGGCGAGCGCGCGCTCGGTGGCCTCGAGCATCGCCTCGGCGCCCACCGGTGAACCGGCGGCGTTCCCCATCCAGAGATCGGGCGCGATGTTGCCAGAGCGGGCCATCCGCTCGAACTCGGCGCCGATACTCCCCGCCTCCTCCATCTGCTCCCGCACCTGAACCATGATCAGGTGCCCCAGCGGGTAATCGGGGAGGTAGAGCTGCGAGTGTATGATATGCGAGTAGATCGCGAGCAATGTCACGTCCTTCCCGTTGAGGACGGGCGCGTAGTACCGATTCCACACGTCTCGTGCGATATCGAGCGCCGCCGCTTTCAGCTCGGCGGGCGTGGCATCGGGATGGTCGTACATCCAGTGCCAGATCGCCATGTCGATGAGCGAGACGCCGGCGATCTCGTACGTCATCCAGAAATCGTTGAGAGCTGCCATCGCCTCGCTCTCCCCGCCGGCGGGGACCTCGAGATCGAGGAGCAT
Organism: uncultured bacterium; assembly: GCA_965601905.1. GTDB lineage: Bacteria > Krumholzibacteriota > Krumholzibacteriia > Krumholzibacteriales > Krumholzibacteriaceae > DATKWS01. Next base: position 597 of record CBFCXB010000136.1, read on the forward strand.
CAGGTCCTGCTCCTGGAACACGAAAGCCAATGCCTCGGTGAACGCCGTGTTGGGCACGCCGGCAAGAAGGGTATGGTCCACGTCGTTCATCGATATCACCTGCTCGACATTGTGCCCCATCTCGTGCACGGCGATGTTGAATCCCTTGTAGTCCATGCCGTCCGGACCGACGCGGGTGCGGAGCCGCGCTTCCTGCCCGGGCATCTCACCGCCCCAGGCGTGTCCCGACCCGCGCGCCGGCTCGACGAGGATGCTTCCCGCGAGGTAGTCCGCCCGTTCCCCGGTGAAATCGAGCTTTCGCAGCATGTTCGACATCTCGTCCGCATACGCCTCCGCCGTCGGGTTGCGCTTCGATACGATCGCGTCCAGCTCGTCCTGGCCGTAGGCGCCGGTGGTGCGGAATCCATTGTACCAGACATCGAACGGCTCGAGCGGCCTGCCGAGACGGGCCTCGATGAGTTTCGCCACCCGCGAGACGAGCGGCGATGAGACGACCTGCACGAACATTTCCTCCACCCGCTCCTCCGGTATCTCCCTGTTCTCGTCGAACCGCCGTGCGATGTGGGTCGGCGCCGACGGTGAGTAGGGATCGACCTTACGCGCGGCGAGGAAGGTATTAAGCAGTATCCGGTAGCGGGTGTCCGGCTCGGGGGCGCTGGAGATCTCCATACCCTCCGGCACCGGGAGATCGGAGTCCTTCACAGAGGTGGGAAACACCTCGTTGGTGTAAGGATTCCAGTCGACGTGCGGATTGTCGACGACGACCTCCGGGATCGTCTGGTCGACGATCCGCTCCATCACCTTCACGATCATACGCTGATCGTCCAGCCCGCCCTCGCTGTCGGCGTATCGCGCCTTCAGCTCGTCGCGGAGGTTCCAGTGCGAGAGGAGACGGAGTCGCGGCGGGAAGCGCCGCCGTCCCTCATTGTCCAGCAGGTGGTGCATCCAGATGTTGTATCCGGCTATGTAATTGTCCGCGGCGGCGTTGGCCTGTGCGATTGCGAGGTTCACCGCGGCGGGTATGCGCTTCGAGAAGCGCTGCGCGAGACGCGCCTCGGCCCACTGCCGCCGTGCCCAGTCCTTCCCGTCGGTGAGGCGCTCCTCCAGTGTCGTCAGGGGAAAATTCAACAGGATGGTGAATGCTATCTTGTTGGCGAAGAAATCGTCCGTGATGTGCGCGGACGGCGCGTAACCGGCGAAGACTTCGTCGAACGGGTAGTACGGACCGAGTCCGTCGAGATCGACCTGCCGGTGAAAGGCCAGCACGATCGCGTTCATATTCCCGTCGAGCGAGGCGAGGTTTCTCTCGAACCGCTCGAACATCGCATCGCGCGTCGACTCGGTGCCGGTGAAGTTCATGCGCACAAACTCCTCGAACGCCTCCCTCCCGCCGTCGGCGTCGCGCCAGAAATCGGCCACCTGCCCCATGCCGCGCCGAAGCGGCGCCCGCTGTTCGTCCCCGTATTTCGCGAGGAGTTCCTTCTCCAGCGACTGCATCGCGTCACCGATCCACGTGGGTTGCGCCGCATGAATTGCCGGAGCGCATATGATCACGAGTACGATTACCACGAGTGCGACGAGTGAACTGCCATGTATCTTCACTGGTATCTCCTTTGTGAAATGCATTCTATTGATGATACCTCGACCAACCGGCGATAAGGATATACATCATGCCGCACACAAACTGCATATCCAATCACTTTTCATGCGGACTCCCCCCGGTGTTGCTTTCCGAGAAGAGCGGCGGGTGCATCTCATCGAATGCGGTCGCATCCTGGTACGCCTGCGCCACGGCGGTGAGCGTCCCCTCGTCGAAGAGCTTTCCGATGAAGCTGATGCTGACGGGACTACCCTCATCGTCGAAACCGTTCGGTACGACGACACAGGGATGACCGGTGAGGTTCGTGAGCAGCAGATTGTCGCCGCCGAACGACGGCGCCACGTAGACGTCGACGCCGAGCCGTTCCATCTCCCGCATGACGAGGTACCGGATCCGGTTTGCCTGTATGTACTCGACGGCGGGGATGAAACGCGAGGAGCGAAAAACATTCGGCCAGGCCTGCTTTATCTGCCGCACCATCAGATCGTCGCGCCCCGAGCGCGTCAGCTCGTCGAAGGCGGCGGCCGCCTCGGCGCTGAGAATGAACGCCAGAGCCTCGATGGGATAGTCGGGCAACTCGACCGGAATCAGCTCCGCCCCCAGTTCACGGAGCGTCGCCAGCGTCGCCGTATCGGTTTCCCGCTGCGGGTAATCCTCTTCAAAGAGCGCCTTCACGTATCCAATCCGCACGTCCGATAGATCGATGTCGTGCTCGTACGAGAAAGCTGCCTCCACCACCGTCCGGTCGATGTCATCCGGTCCCCTGATCGCATCGAGGACGATCGCGCAGTCCTCCGCCGAGCGGCATATGGGACCGATCTTGTCCATCGACCATGAGAGCGCCATGGCCCCCGCGCGGCTCACCCGCCCGAAGGTCGGCCGGAGCCCCGTAACGCCGCACCGCGTGCAGGGCGAGACGATCGATCCCCACGTCTCCGTGCCGATCGCGAAGGCGATGAGCCCGGCGGATGTCGCCGAGGCCGGTCCGGCCGACGAGCCGCTCGAGCCCTGCTCTGGATTCCACGGGTTGCGCGTTTTCCCCCCGTACCATACATCCCCCCAGGCGAGTGCGCCGAGGGTGAGCTTGGCCACGAGAACCGCTCCGGCTTCCCCGAGTTTTCGTATGACCGTGGCATCCTCGTCTATCACCTGGTCCCTGTACGGCGCCGAGCCCCAGGTGGTCTTGTACCCCTTAACCGCGAGCAGGTCCTTGGCGCCGTAAGGGATACCGTGGAGAGGTCCTCGGTAACGCCCCGAGGCGATCTCCTCGTCGGCCCGCTTCGCCTGCTCGAGCGCCAGATCCTCGGTCAGCGTTATCACGCATTCGAGCTGCGGCCCGTACCGCTTCAGCCGATCGAGGTACATACGCGTCAGCTCCGTGGAGGAGATCTTCCGCGTACGAATCAGCTCGGCCAGATCACGCACGGAGCGGAATGCAAGCTCCTCGACGTTGTCCGGGACCGATACGTCTTTCGGCGGCCCGATGTCGAGCAGATCCCCGGTCAAGCCGCCATGCACCGCAGTCCCGTGCGGTACCGGATCGAAATCGAGCGCCGGCGGCACACCGTTGGCGAGCGTCACCTCCCGAAGCTTCCCATAACTCTCTATGTTATCAGACAGATCGTCGATCATAGAGTCCCGTTCCTCAGGGGTGAACGTGAGACCGATGAGTGTCTGCGCCACATCGATCGCACCTGCCGTGATGGGCGAATCGTTCGTTCCCTGCCCGAGAGCCCAGCCGGCGGTCACGCCGAGTGCCAGTATCAATACGATTTTCAATTGCACGCGCATAGCATGAACCCCCTTCCGTCAAATGATCTTGAATTGTACACTATCATGTTCATGAAGTATTGAAGTATAAACAGAAAATGCATCGAAAGCTGCCCTTGCATACGCAAATGATTTTCTGCCAATAGTATTTTTATCTACTATGCATGAATTTTTTGTTGAATATTCCTGACCCACGTGATAAACTGTTTTTACAAAGAATTCTTCTCAATTTTGTATACCTGAAAGGAGGTATAACCTTGAAACGGTTCATACTGTCTCTTACGGCAGTGATGATGGTTCTGACCGTGTTCGGCTGTTCGAATACTCAGGACCCCGCCGATGAGTCGACGCCGCTTTTCACGGAAAAGCGACTGCGGCCGTCCATCACTCTGTTCACGGAAACGCTCGGAGATATCGGGATCCCGATCGCCGATGGATCCGGTATCGTCGCGGCGGGTATCGGCCTCGTCGGCGATCCGGCGAGCGCCCAGCCCGGAACGATCACCATCGATGTCCCCGGTGACGTAAAGCAGGTGCTGCTGTTCTGGGAAGCTCAATACAACGGCAGCGGTACGGATGATGAGATCGTCGTCGATGGTAATGCGGTCACGGGAACGCTGGTGGGAGGCCCGACGCGCTTCTTCGGCACCGCCTGGAGCTCGACGCATCGGGCCGATATAACCTCTCTCGATCTGGTCAATCCCGGCCCGAATACACTGAGCATAGAGGGCATGGACTTCACGTACGGATGCCCCGACTGCCAGAACAACGGCGCCGGCGTGTTGGTGATCTATGACGACGGATCGGGCCTGGCGGAGATCGGCATCAAGGAAGGGAACGACTGCGCCTATTACGGTTTCAGCCCCACCCTCGATACGACCGCTCCCCAGACCTTCTATTTTTCGTCGGCCACCGGGACGCGCTACGCCACGCTCGCGATGTTCGCCGGCAGCGTCAACATCAACAGGCCTAATGTCGTCGAGGTCACGATCGATGGAGCGGTTACACGGTTCATCGATGTATTCCAGAGTTTCGACGGCTCGCAGTGGGATACCGCGACGCTTTCCGTCGAGATCCCGGCCGGGGCGATGTCGATGACCGTGCAGGCCCTCTCGGAGGCCGATCCGGCGAGCATGCTCACCGGCGATGCCGCATCATTCACATGGCTCGCCGCGGCGCTGGCCGTGCCGATCGAAGAGGAAGTGATCGGCTGCCGCGTCACCGGCGGCGGCGTCAACGAAACAGGGGACTGGGACGGTTCGCTCTCCAAGGGTCAGAACGGCAACAGAAACATGACGAACCGGTACCAGTTCGGAGGCCAGGCGGGCGCCAGCACCGCCCTCCCGCCGCAGCCGAAGGGCGAATGGACACATCACCAGCAGAAAGGTCCATACGGCAGTTTTGTCTTCCACGGTGGGACCTCGAGCGCTCCCCCGGGGACGGCGATCATGGAAATCTCGTGCAGCGATCCCGGCAACTGCGCGCCCGCCCGCGAGGCGCCGGCCAAACAGATCGATTTCGCCGGCATCGGCGTATTCAAGAGCATCAAGCAGTTTACGCCGGCACTGGAAAACGTGGTCATCGGTGAATCGCTCCACTGGTTCGAGGTCAACATCGACGATCTCGGCGAGCCCGGCAAGGGAAAACCCGATGAGGTCGAAGGCGCGTATTGCCCGGAGATGGGGTTCGGTGTAAACGGCGAGCCCGGGGACGGGGACGAGAAATGCGACTGCCCGGACTTCTACCGCATCAAGATATACGCCGGACCGTCAAAGCTCTCCGACGTGATTTACGAGGTCTACGGCTACATCGATGGCGGGAACCTGCAGATTCATCCCCTCACGGGGCACGATCTGCATTGATGCAGTGCAGTCCAACCAAGGATTGCACGATGGTTCAAACCCAAGCGAGGGGGCCTTGCAGGTCCCCTCGCTTGGGTTTGAATCGAATGTATATATCCTTACACCGCTCCGATGATCTCGAGGATGAACTCCTTTACATTGTCCAAATCCGGTACGAGCGGCACCTCGGACGGCAGCCCCTCGATATCCCCGCGGCTGTCGCAGAAGGCGATAACCGGTTTCCCGTACCTGATGGCAAGCTGCACCTCGCTCGCCGTGCCGGCGGCCCCGGGTAGGGCGACGAGGACATCGGCGCTGAGGACGTTGATGTGGTTGCGCGACATCGGATCGGTGCCACACCGCCCGCCGAGCGGCAGGTGCGTGAAGATAGGTATTTCGACGTACCGGTTGGGGTAGCCCGTCTTCGGCTCGCAGTGTCCACCGGCCGTGCCGGGGATGATGCCGATAACGAGCCCACGCCTGTCACGCACGCCGTGGAAGGCGCTGCTCACGCTCTCCATCACACCGCCGCCACCACCGGTCAGAAGGTGCACACCCTGCCGTGCGAGCCAAGCACCGAGCGGCTCGGATCGCTCCGCATGCGGATCTCTCCCCGAGCCAAGCACACCGACGATCGGCACGCGTCCCAAGTGATCAGAATTCATTATCACCCATTTCGATTTTCATGGACCACGGAATAGCGTACCATATTTCAACGTGATTTCAAACGCTATCGGCTCGCTCAACCCGGCCCGCTCAACCGATTTCCTTCCTGCGCACCTGCTCGTCCCACAGGGCCTTGTAGAGGCCGTCCTGCCGGAGGAGTTCCTCGTGCGTACCACGCTCAACGATCCGCCCCTCGTCGAGTACCAGGATCGTGTCGGCGTGCACCACCGTCGAGAGCCTGTGCGCGATCGTGATCGTCGTGCGATCGCGCATCAGGGGCTCCAGGGCCCGCTGTATAAGCGCCTCGGACTGCGAGTCGAGCGATGAGGTC
>CBFCXB010000137.1:0-6773 GCA_965601905.1 uncultured bacterium
GGGCCACGACGATCTCGTACCTTACGATCGCCTTCTGCCAGTTCGCGAACATCCTCTCGCGGCGCTACGAGTACACCTCAATCTTCAACCGGAACCTCTGGGAGAACAAGATCCTGCTGTGGTCGATCGTAGGTTCGATCGTGCTGACCGGAATCGCGATCTACGGGCCGTATATCAGCGATTTTCTCAGATTCGCGCGGCTGTCGGCCATCGACTGGCTGTACGTCATCGGTGCTGCCGCGTTGTTTCTGGCCGCATTCGAGATAATGAAGATTTTCAAGCGCATCTCCGGCATGCGGGAGCGGGGCGCGGGGAGTAGCGACATTCCTACTCCGGCCGAAGCCCGGTCCAAATCCGAATTAATGGAACCCGAACCCTGAACGAACCGTACTACCTCGAAAGAGTCGAGAAATCCACACCATCGGGAGAAACCCATGAGCGCTCGAATCGGAAGATACGTATCCACTGTCGCCGCTATCATTCTCGTACTGTCCTGCACGGACCCCACAGTGACTGCCGCGCAGGAGGAGCAGCAGCCACTGCCGGGTTATGATTCGCTGAAAATTCAATACGACGAGGCATTCAACGACAAGAACTACGAGAGGGCGCTCGAGCTCGCCGAGCAGATCGACGAGGTCGTCGCTCCACAGCACTGGGACAACCTCTACAACATCGCCTGCCTCCACGCCCTCCGGGGCGATAAGCCAAGGGCATACGAGTACCTCTACAAGGCGGTCGATGCGGGGTTCTGGAACGCACGGCAGATGATAGAAGACGAAAGCCTGGCGAGCCTCAAGGGGGAGGACCTCCACAAGCATCTGGTCCGGGGGGCCTGGGCGAATGGGTATATCTGGATGCTCGAGCGCGAGGAACGGGAGGAGTTCCAGAAGCCCGACAAGGTCATGGAGGCGCTGGAGCTGGGGGCCGGCGAGACGGTGGCCGATATCGGCGCCGGTTCAGGTTACTTCACAATACCCGTCGCGAAGGCCGTCGGCCCGGAGGGCAAAGTCCTCGCCATCGACATCTCGCAGCACATGCTCGACTACCTCGATCGGCGGATCAAGGCGGAGAAACTGGAGAATATCGAGCTGCGCAAGGTGGAGCGGGACGACCCGCAACTCCCCCCCGGCGACGTAGACCTTATACTGCTGGTCGATACGATCCATTACACCCTCGAGCGGGAAGCCCGGACGGAGTACGCAAAGAAGCTGCGAAAGGGTCTCGCACCGGGCGGATGGGTCGTTATTATCGATTACATCCCCAAATCGCTGGAAGAGCGCCCGTGGGGGCCGCCGCCCCAGCAGCACCTCCCCAAGGAGACGCTCAACGAGGATATGGCCAGCGGAGGACTCAAGGTAATCAAGGAGTACGACTTCCTGCCGGAACAGTACTTCGTCGTCTACGGCGCGCGGTGAGGCGATCCGCGACGCTCCCCTCGCCACGGATACGTCCCCGCTGCCGTAGATACATCCCGTTGCCGCAGGGCACCGGTCACTCGAGAAGATTGAAATAGCTCTCCGACCAATCGCCGGGATACTTTACCGTATACGAGAGGCGGATCTCCTTCTTTTCACCCGGTGAGATACCGATTTCCCATATCAGAATGCCGTTCTCCTTCTGTTCTCCCGGCTCCGGATCGATAGCGACATCGTCGACATCCACCTCTTCGACCATCGAGACGGGGATCCGATCCTTTATTCTGATCTCGACGTCTTCCTTCTTGAAGCTCTCGATCGAAATGACGTAAAAGTAGCGAACCTTGGCAGTCTTCTTGCCCGTTTTCGAGAGCCGCTCCTTTTTTTCGAGCTTGTGCAGAACCCTGATATCCTGGTCGATTCCGAGATGGAGCGTGAACTCCTGTCCCTCGGCGACCGGCTCGATCATCTCGCGGCCGACGAAGTTAGAAATGGAATTGCCGTTTCGCGCGGGCGATGTCTCGACGTACACCTCGGATTGGCCTGGTAGAAGTGGAATGCCGACCGTATTGGTGAAGGTGCCCTCGACGAAAACGTTCTCGGACAACCGCGGCACGCCGTAGAGTGAAAACATCCCGGGTAGCATCTCGCGCACGACGAGGGATCGTTTGGGCTCGGCGCCCGTTTCGAGATCGATGGGTCGCCTGATCTGGAGGTTGGCGGCGAACTCCGAGCTCGTCACATTCGCTTCCATGTATAGAACGGTCGGAGCTTTGATCGTGCGCTCCACCTCGCTGCCTCGGCCGCCGCGCACCAGGAGATCGTCGCCGGATGTCCGGTGTGCCACCTTGCTCTCACTGATTTCGATCTGCGGCATTTGCGCTTGCACCACGATTTCCTGCGTTTTTCCCACCTTCGCCTCTGCCAGTTCGAAATTGACGAGGGCGGGGCGTCCGGCATGCACGACGACTTTGCTCCATTCCACCGGTTTATACCCCATCATCATGGCCTTGACGCGATAGGCGCCAACGGGAACGTTGGCGATCTCGTAGCTCCCATCCGAACGGGTCACTGCACCCATCTTTGATTCAATGACAACGACATTGGCGTATGGCAGCGGCGCACCGGTCGTCGCGCCGACGACTCTCCCCGTTATCCTCCCCCCCATTCCACCGAGGAGCAGATAGTGGGACGGCAGTTCGGGGGGCGCGGCGCCGACATGCGGCTTGGCGGTCGAGAGTAGCACCGATACATCCTGCCAATCCTCGCCTGTTGACTGCCAGATCTTCGCGTTATATGTCAGCTCGATCTGTTTTTCCGGCTCCATATATCGAATCGTGTACTCAGGCCTCCAGTTCGCATTGGGCACCATGTAAGTGATATCGAACCGGAGAGTTCCAGGGGTCGCCACCTCACAATCCACAACGACCGCTTTCACGACGTCCTCGCCCACCTGCATCGCCCCGAGCTCGGAGTGAATCCACTGCATTTCCGTGTTGAGTTTCCTCAAATCCTCGTAAATGGCTTCGAGCTTTCCCGCGGTCTCGATCTTCTCCTTCTCGAAGAAATCGAGCAGCACCTTCCAGTCCTGGACGGAGAAGGTTTCACGGGCAAGTTGATCCTGCGCCTTTTCGAGAGAGAACCGTCCGATCGACGACATTATCTCCTTTCTGCCGCTCAGAGCCTCCCTCTCTATCTCCAGGTTCGCGTACCGCTGCTTCAATCCCCGCAGCTTCTCGTTCAGATCGTCGAACCGCGGCGATGTGACCGCCGACTTCTCGCGTCTCTCGAGATCGATCCCAACGATCCGTACCGTGGCGGTCCCCGCTCCCTCGACCTGGAGTGATGATTCGATGAACCCCTCTGGAAGATCCTCACAAATGAACCGGTATGCGCCGTCTTTGACCTCGACCTCGGCGCGGCGCGTCACGTGCGCCTTTGCGCTGTAGATCGTCGCGTCGATGATCTTCGTCTTCAGCGTGACATCGCGGCTCTCACCGGGCTGCGCGGCGTTCGACGCCGAAGCGGTGGCGATTGCCAGGCATACCAACAGCACGATTCGACCGATACGGGCTCGTCCATGCGATATCTGATTCATCATTCGTCCTCCTTTCTCTTACCGTTCCGGAATGAGTATACCGTTTCCTATCAAGAAGTGATACCCTCTCTTCCCGTACGAAGCCCCGGAAACGATTCACGGCCCCGCGCGCGCAGAGGCTCGATCGATGAAAAACGCCGAATGCATTGCGTTCCTCCACGAGGTGCTGCCGCGGCTCCGTATGCGTTGGGCCGGCTTTCGAAAGGTTCGCAAGCAGGTCTGCAAGCGGATCTCGCGGCGCCTCGGCGAGCTCGGCATCGCCGATCTTGAGGCGTATAGCCGGTATCTCCGGGATCACGCGTCCGAATGGGACGTGCTGTACAGACTCTGCCGGGTCACCATCTCGCGATTCTACCGGGACCGTGGGGTGTTCGATTCCATCCGTACGGAGGTGCTCCCCGCGATTGCCGCGGCCGCACGCGCCGGCGGCGAAACGGACGTCCGGGTCTGGAGCGCCGGATGCGCCAGCGGCGAGGAGACCTACACCCTGCAAATCGTTTGGAAACTCTGCGTGGCTCCGTCCTCCCATGGGGTGCCGCCGCTCTGCGTGATCGCCACGGACGCCGATCCGCATCTTGTCGCACGTGCGCAGAAAGGGCTCTATCAGGCGAGCGCCATGAAGGATCTCCCCGGGGAGCTGGCGAGCCGCGCATTCGATCAGACCACCGGGGGATACGTAATCCGCGAGACGTTCAAGAAAGATATCCTCTTTGCCGAGCAGGATATCAGGGAGCAACTGCCGGGCGGATCGTTTCATCTCATCCTGTGCCGCAATCTCGTGTTCACGTACTTCGATGAGGCGCTCCAGCGGGAGTTGGCGGCCGGGATCATCGAACGGCTCGAGCCGGGCGGCTTCCTCGTGATCGGCGCGCATGAAAAACTCCCCGCACGGATGATGCATGAAGTCGAGCCCCACACGGCTCCCTGTATTTACAGAAAAATCGAGCGGCGCCACGCACCGTCATCATCGGGCGGCCGAGGCTGATAATCATGATCCGCGAAGGGCGCTCATTGGAACGGTGGGCTACTACAACACCGGTTTGATATAGAAATGCCTCGTATGCGTATCGAACCGCGCGTGCCTGCTCGCGCTCCGCTGCACCTTTATCCATCCGCCCGGAGATACCTTTGTGCATGGATCGCTGGTACTGAATACCGGACTGACTGCGCGTATCTCTTCATTAACCTCAATCCGTCATTCTTTCGGAGGTTAATTTTTGGCCGGGCGCCGGGACGGGGGCGCTCCGGCTCAAACAGTCCTCACGCACCGGCACATAAACGGTATATCTCGATAGATCACAGGCGGTGGTGTGCCGGTGCGCTGCGGAACTCGCCGTCGGCCGCCGTCCCTGCGCGCCCGGCCGGTGTTTCTATTGCGACTTTTTTGACGGATCGAGGTTAAATATCTCATACTCTTGGATGTCGGCACCGGAAACCGTCAGTTCCTGCCCGCCGAGAAACCCGGGCGGATCGTCGATGATCGAGTAGTCCGGCGCGCCGGCTTCGGTATCGTACGGCATGACGATCCGGAACGGTATCTCCTGGAAATACTCGTTGATCGGATCATCGTATAGCCACTCGTTCTCTCTCGGGAAGTAGTAATCTTCGGCGCCCTGCATGCAGTACCGCCATCCCTTAATTCCCGATCCGGGCGCCTCCCGGCTATCGTCGTGACCGGTTCCACGGAGTATGACCTTGTAGAAAAAGGTATACTCCAGCTTCTGCGCATCGAACTCGACCCGGTAGGGAGAAACCGTATCGGGCCTGGTCTGGAACACCTTGTCGAGACCGATGTAGAATGTGTCGCCGGCGATCGGGGCGAATTGTACATCGGGGACCAATGGTTCCGTGTCGTACCCGATCTGCACCTCGTCTATCACCGGTGGGTAGTTACCGACGAATCGAACGGTGTCGGGCGTCGTGTCCGGACTGTACTCGTCGTCGAAGCACCTCGCCATGAACCGATAATCATAGGTTCCGATCCGCATCGTCATCGAATCGAGATTGCAGTAGCATAGGTGTCCTCCGCCTTCTGTATCGGATACCACGGCGTCATGTAGGTGCCCCCGGGACCGCCCTCGATCGATGTGCCGCGCCGCCAGAAGAGGAACTGATACAGCATTTCCACTTCCGGATCGTCGTAATCCTGCGCGTCGCGCTTGTTGTCATACCCGAAGTAATAGACGGTGAGCAGGGAATTGTACGGTATGGTATCGGGACTGCCGTCGTCGAAGTGAATTGTATCGGAGACCATCGATCCGGACCGGTTCGTCCGGTGATGATTTACACCGAAGAGCACCCTCGTACCGGGGTACGTTTCAACGGCGGGCGGCGTTCCGGGGGAATAGGGCGCCGTGTGCTCGTCGCAGCCGGGAATAACACAGAAAAGTGTTATGATCATTACGGCCGCGAACACCCTGATGCTCATCGTGGCATTCCCCTTTCCATACAATGCATCGAACATGAATAATATTGTAAACCGCGCTGAAAAATAATAAGACGCGCCCGCGGAAGCAACGCAATTTACCGGCCTGCGCAATTGTAACGCGATTCGGACATCCGTCGCGGCATTCGCCGGTCTACGGCGACTCATGCCGGAGCTTCTCGAACAACGCATCGTATTGCGGAGCAAGTGTTGCCCAGTCGTAGCGCCGCACGAAATCGCCGGTCACGGTCCGCCTCGTCTCGTCGATGTTCCGTATCCGTTCGCGGAGACGCCGCAATAGATCATCAGCACCCTCGTAGAAGAATGTTCCGTGGTGCCCGGAGGGAATGTGCTCCGGGTAGGCGAGCCGCTTCGGCAGGAGCGGATAGCAGTCGCAGTAGATCGCCTCGACGACGCTCATACCGAAAAAGTCGTGGCGGGAAGTGACCGGCAGGATGTCGGCGCGCCAGAGCCAGCCCGCGTAGCGCCCCGGATCGGCGTAGCCGAACTGCACGATACGACGCCCGAGCACCGATCGCGCCTCGGCGAATACGGGCGGCACCTCGGCGAAGTGCTCCCCCAGCACCGCCACCTCGAACTCGAGTCCCTCCCCGGCGAGCGCGAAGAGCGCCGCGAAGAAGCCTTCCGGATTCTTGTCGTACTCCCAGCGGTGGTTCCAGAGAACGAGCGGCGCGCCCGATTGTTCCTTCGACGGGCGGTGGCGATCGAGGGCCGCACAATCGAGGCCGACGGGCAAAACCGCCGCCTTGTTCTTGATGATCTCTATGCCGTCACGCCCGCGGTGGTCGGGGAAGGCCTCGAGATACGGGGGCAA
>CBFCXB010000138.1:0-6765 GCA_965601905.1 uncultured bacterium
GCCGTCTACACGCGTTCGATCAACGATCCGGCCGTCGCCGGAAAGATGACGTGGCGCAAAGGTTCCAACAGCATGGCATACCTCTCCGCGTACGACGAACACTCCGTGATCATCCTCCCGTTCGAGGAGAGCAGCAGGTTCGTAGAGAACGGAAAGAGCGTCTCGAACATCCTGCGGTTCAGGCACGACCTCGGGGAGGCATCGCATCTCGGCCTCGTCGCCACGGACAGACGGTTTGATGCCGGCGGCTCCGGCACGCTCGTAGGCATCGACGGCCAGATACGTCTCTCGACGAGTAACACGCTGCAGGTCCAGTTCCTTGCCACACACACCGAGGAAGTCGACAACATCGCCCTCGTGCCGGACAGCTCCTTCAATGCCACCCGTTTCGATGGGGATACGTACACCGCGGGCCTCGACGGCGAAACCTTCTGGGGACACGGGCTGATGGCCGAGTTCGAACGTAGTACCGGTGATTACTGGATGGATGTGGAGTACACGGAACTCAGCCCGACCTTCCGTGCGGACAACGGATTCGAGCCGTCGAACAACAGGCGGATGGCCTCGTCCAATATCGGTGGGATCGTGCGGTTCGACGACAGCAACATACTCGAGAACATCAACGTCAATGTAGACCTTACCCGCAAGTGGAATTTCGACGACGTCAAAAAGGACGAGTGGGTCAACGCGAGCCTCGAAGTGATATTCCGGGCCGCACAGACGGGGATTCATTCCCAGTACATGGCGAGCAACGAGCTGTTCCGTGGAATTCATTTCAACGGCATCTGGCTCGTGCATACATGCCTGCACACACAGCCCAGCGGTTCGCTGAGCCTCGGAGGCAACATCGACTACGGTCACCGCATCGCACGCCACGAACTCGTTATGGGCAAGGAGAAAACGTACGGTGTATGGGCCGACATCAGACCGATAGACCGGATGTTGATCTCCGCTTCCTACAACTACATCTCCAGTGATGACCTCTACGGAAGCGAACGGCTCTTCTCACAGTCCGTCTTCCGGTCCACCCTCTCGCTCCAGCTGTCGCGAGAGTTCTCCCTGCGTGTTATTACGCAGTACAACGACCGCAACAACACGTGGGACATAGATCCACTCCTCTCGTACCGCATCAATTCCCTGACGGTCTTCTACATCGGCTCGACGCATCGGTACGGCGACCTGACCCTGATAGACGACGGGCGCGAAGGCTGGACACTCACCGACCGGCAGTACTTCCTGAAGGTGCAGTATCTCTTCCAGATTTAACCTCATTCCCCGGCGGATCAATATGTTCCGTGACGGCAAGCTAAGCGTAAATAAGGCCCATTTGTAAATACTCCGTTTTCTCGGTATCGGCTGGAAAAGTCGACGCGGAGTCCGGGGGGGCTCTTCCGTTGTTGCAGTCAATTCGTGGAATACCGCCGCGCCACCCGCACGAGTGCCGCGACGATCAGGGAAATACCGAGAATGGTGACAACGGCGGGACCGCACGAAAAATCAAGGAAGTAAGAGAGTGCCAGCCCGACGATCACGGAGCCGATCCCCACACACCAGGCGATGACGAGCCGTTTTCGCCACGACTCGGCGAACATCGCCGAGAATGTCGCCGGGATGATGAGAAACGAGAAGATGACCAGCACGCCGGCTATCTTCACGGAAAACGTGATCACGATCCCCATTGAGACATAGAACAGAAAGTCCCACCACACATTCCCCTCTCCACGTACCGTTCCTCCCCCATATTCCTCGGAGAGCCGGATGAAATGACGCCTGAAGACAAAATGGAACAGTCCGACACACCCGAACAGAATGGCGATTGCCAGTATATCCGGCCACTGAGCCCAGAGGATGCTTCCCGTCAGCATATGCTCCATGTGCACATCTCCGCCCGCCGCCAGGGCCAACACAAAGAGCGCGGCCGCCGCCGAGATCGCGTAGGTGACGCCGATGATGGCCTCGTGGGTGATCTGTGTGATCCGCTTGTCTATCTGCGAAAAAAACAACGAAGCCAGCACGGTGAATCCGAAGGCGCAGAGATACGCCGGGAGGCTGTTCTCCCCGGAGCCGAGATATACATGCGCGAAGGTGGCGCCCACGGCCGCTATCTGGGCCAGTGCGATGTCGATGAAAATGATCTCCCTGCGCAAAACATGCATGCCGAGATAGCACAGCAGTCCGAGAATCGACGCACAGGCCACCAGCGGCGGTATTAAAAATTGAACGACTTCCCACATAACGACGACCTTTCAGATGACGATCACCATCATGCTCCGCCTCCCCGTTCCCGCCCCAAGAGACATCTCAACACCAGGGCGCCCATGAAAAATGCGCCGAGGGTCAGAACGAGCGTCGGCCCGTAGGGGAGATCGAACGAATACGACGAAAACAATCCGACCAGCGATGCGATAAAGCCCACGCTCCAGCCGATACGCAGCGCCTTTCCCCATTTCCTGGTGAACAGGGTGGCTATGGCCGCCGGTATCATCAGGAATGCGTATGCCAAAAGCACTCCGGCAATAGGGACGATCAGCACCGTGATGATGCCGAGGGAAATGAAAAACAGCAGATCCCACGAGTTCTCGTTCGGCAGGTCGCGCCTGCGCTCGGTAATGGATATGAATTTCTCCCTGAAACGGTAATGAAAGATCGCGAGGACCGCGTACACGACAACGGTGACGATGACAAGAGGCCAGCTCACCCACAGCATGACACCGGCAAGGGTCTGCGTGACGTAGGCCAGACCGCCCGAGATCTTGTCCGCCACCATGATCGACGCCACCAGCGCCAGACCGTAGATAATACCGATAACGGCCTCGTGGGGGATGTTGACGTTCTTCGGCTTGATATACGCGAGGAGAAACGATCCCCCGAGGACCGCAACAAAGGAAACAAGATACGATCCGGTGCTCCCCCCCTGGATGCCCAATCCGATCCCGACGATGACGCCGAATGCGGCGAGCTGGTCCAGGGAAAGGTCCGAAAATACGATGCCCCGCCGGATGACGTGAAGCCCCAGATAGGTATGCACGGAGGTGACGACGAACAGAAGGACGATCTGAATCGACAGAAAACCGAGTGTATTCAGCATCCCTTTCCTCCACTACCGCCTGGAGGCATCGTCCCGGTCTCCCACTGCCTCATTGATCCGGTCGATCCAGTAGTCGACAAGCGAAAAACAATCGGCCGCCTCGGGAACGGCCCCCACCGAAAGCGGCAGGAAGAGCGCATCGATACCCGTTTTCCGTGATATCGTCATGGGCTTGCGCTTCTCGAAATAGGTCGCCACCAGCATCACATCCACACCCCGGTCCCCGATGAGCTGGATCGTCCGTTCCACGTGCCGCGGCGTCGGAGGGATCCCCGGTTTGGGCTCGATATATCCGACGACCGAAAGCCCGAAATCCCTGGCGAAGTACGCCCAGTTCTTGTGATAGGCGATGACTTCCATGCCCCGGAAGGGCATCGCCTTCTTGACCCAGCCGCCCAGCAGATACGCGAGCTTTTTTCCCCGGTATTCGCGTTCGAGGAATTCGAAAAGAGTCCCGGCGCGCAGAAGCTCGGCGAGCCGATCACCGCCGAACAGCTCCACCAGGGGATCACCGAACATCGCCCGGTATATCCGGTCGACGAAGGCTTTCTGGTTGGCCTCGTACGTTTCGGCGTTGCCCGGGTCCACCCGTTTCAGACCGATCAGGATGTTCTCCGAGATCGGCTTCCAGTTGAGGGGACTCGTATGGAAATGGGGATTCCCCATGATATGCACGTCACCCTCGGAACGGCTCAGCGTTTCCGGCTTCTGGAGAACCTCGATTCCGTGCGAGACGGTGATGAAACCGATGGCGCCATCCATGATATTCCGGTTTCGGGCCTTGTCCTGCAGCGTCGCCAGCCACAGCTCCAGATCGAATCCGGTCGATACCAGCATGTCCACGTCTTTCAACTTCAGTGCGAGACTCGGTTTCGGCGGGACGAAATGCGGATCCTGATCGCCGTACGAGAGGTATTCCACATCGGCCAGTTCGCCGGCGATCTCCTCGGTGATCGATGCAAAATCGGAGAATGTCGTGACAATCTTGATTCTTTCCGCGGCGCGCGCGTCCGGGCAGATCAAGAAAAGAGTAAGAACGAATAGTGACATCGCCTTGTATAATCTCATTTCAACGCTCCTTCCCGGTTATTTATGCAAACCTCTCCACCCGCGTTTTCTCTAATACGCTTCATGTTTATGCGGTCCCATCGCCCAGCACGCTTGAAAGATGATCCGATGGTCGTCCTCATCGAAGTTTCTCTCTATATGCGTGTACTGTAATCGCACAAAAACGAATTCGCTCTGCCAGAAATCCACATTCACGGCCCCTCCGTATTCCTCCAGGGAGTCGTCGCCGGGAAACTGTGAATAATCGAGGCGGCAGCCGCACACCCAGCGGGCGCCCAGCCGGCATTGCACGAGGGAGAACATGCCCCATGTATCGATATGGCTTCCGGGCGCATCGCGCCGCGAGAGGAGCGCCTCGGTCCACCACTCGATCCCCCGGTATTTGGCGCGATCGGGAGGGGACCATTTCATCCTGAAATCGGCGCCGCCGATAACGGTCCGGTACGATTCATCCGGATCGTTGTGCCCGACAGCGCCGCTCAGACCCAACTCGACATACGTGCTCCGGTCGAGATCCCAGTAATTCTTGAGGTGTGCGATGTATATCAGATTATGCTTCCCCCCGCCCGTGAAGCTCCGGTCCGCCCCGCCGGAGACAACCTGGATGTCCAGTTCGTTCACCTGCGCCGTCATCGACGGAAGAAGGAAGTTGGCGGCGAGGCCGATTCCCGCGAGCGTCTCGAAGCCGAAAAAATTCGCCATCACGAGCGGCCGCTCGAAATTCGGGAGCGCATGGTTGTGATACCGGTTGATCGTGCCGAACTGCGCCTTGAACTTGCCAAGCTTCAGATTCATGTTCAGGGGCCAGTTCAGAAAATCTATGTACCCTTCCTCGACGCCAACCTCGTCCGGAGCGAAGCCGAGAATCACCTTTCCCCGCGAGTACGGATCCAGGACGGACTCGAAGCAGAGCTCCATTTCCCTCATGAAGAGCTGCCCGGTTCCCCAGGAGATGTCCGAGGGCACGCGGTTGTACTCGGTATCCGACGTGCCGAAGGCGAAGTAATATTCGCCGCCGACGCTGATGTTGGGATTCAACGCCGAATGCTGACGCAGCCCGCTGTAGAACTTCCTCTCGTCCTTGGAGGAGGCCGTTTCCTTTTTCTCCGCTGACAGACTCCGTGCTTCCTCCAGGAGCGTTCGCATCTCGTCCTCGTGCTCGCCCTTTTCAATTGTATCCTTGAGTTCCTCGACTGCCCGCTCGAGCTCTTCTATTTTCCGGCTCTGTCTCTTCAGCTCCCCGGCCGTGTCATCTTCCGTCGATCCCCGCCGTTTCTGCCCATACACCGAGAGCGGAACGAGAAGAATCAAGAGTAGCAATATGGATCTTCGTAATAGCATCAGTCGCACCTTTCGACACAATTTTTACCGTCACCGCCGCGTTCAGGCTTTTCGACGCCGAGCAGGAGCAGCGCTTGTGATCGCTCGATACTCGACAGTGAACGGTACGAAATAATTCCGATTTTCAGTGATTCGTGTCAGGCCGGTAATGGCGGGGCGCGGGAGAAGCACAATGATTCGCAGCCGTCGGGGTGCATGACGAATACATGCACACACGACTTGTAACCGACAAAATCCAGCGGATCGGCCAGCCCACCGATGATGCTGATCGCACCGGAGAAGTCGTCCTGGGACACGGACTGCCACTGGCAGGCCGGACAGTTGTCGTGAAACTCCGCATCAGGTTTATGGGTATGAACGAAATCCGAGCACATACCGGTGGCGAAGTAATACGCAATGCATATAAAAAGTAATGCACGGATTCCCGATGATTTGGAACAGATTCTCATTCCCAGACCTTCGCGTGTGTTATTGTGGCAAGGCCGGTTCAGAGTATATTTAAAAAATCAGGATATGCAAGTGCTAAATGGCTAGAGTGAAATTATGACGAAAGCAGGCTCTCCGCGGAAGGAGCCTGCCTTCTTTCATCGGTCCTGCAAGCAAGCCACAGGTTCCGTTCGCATCGATTCGCCGCTCGAGGAGAGAACTCAATCGCTCCTCTCGGCCGGTATCTCCATGCCGAGTTGATACATCAGCATTCGCCGGACCGCTCCCGTGTCATCGGTCACGAAAGAGAACCGCACATCGTTGTTCGCTTCCACCGCGAATCTGGTATCCGATACGGGGATCAATTCGTCCCAATACTCGCCGGACCGGCTGACAAACAAGCGGCCGTCATCGAACCGTACCGTGAAACATATACCATTCAACGCGAGCTCGTAACGACCCGCACAGGCGGCGTAGTTTTCGGGAACGGCCCGGAGGAGCTCTGACGGTTCGGAGAATATTTCTTTCAGGCCGTTCACGCACGCCGTGAAGACGACATCCATGTGTGATAGACCGTCCAGAAGTTCCTGCTTCAGCCGGAGATCGGTGTAGTCTCGTTCTCTGATCCGTTCCACCAGCGTATTCCATGGCCCGCGCGCATAGTCCGGCTCGAGCGCCCCCATAGCCGTGTACAGCCGGGCGGGCAGCGACGAATGGTCCGCCGCGTAGGCCTCCTCCAGCTCCAGTACGACCTCCTGGCCGTAAACGAAGTAGGGGCTGACGATGATATATCTTTGGAACAGCTCCGGTGCGGTGAACAGCACGTATGCGGCGAAGGTGGC
>CBFCXB010000139.1:0-6753 GCA_965601905.1 uncultured bacterium
GAAGGGGATCCGCCGAACCCATTCGTGTATCCTTGTAAAAAGGGCCGCGTTGGTGAAGTGTATCCACGTGAAGAGAAGCCGCTCCGTCCCGGGCGAGAGCTCGCGGAAGGCCTTGAGCAGGAGGTCCGCCACCCCCATCACGAGAAAGAGCGACACGATGAAGAACCAGTAGCTCCTCCCCCGCCCGACCGCGGCGCCGGGCCGTGAGAGCCCCCAGCCGAAGAGCACGATCGCAACCATCCCGAGCGCGATCCCCGTCCACTGCGCGTGGCCTGGATGCTCGCCCCATCTCACGCTCGAGGCGGCGATCGGCACGGCCACCGAGAGCCGCATCACCGTGACCGGTATGGCAAGCGGCCCGCGCGCGATCCCTGCCATTAACAACAGGAATCCAAGCACGAAATTGATCCCCAAGACCGATCCTATGCCGAGCGTGACGGCGTCGGGGCGCGGGATCCGTCCGCCGAGGAGCGCCAGGGACAGGAGCGATGCAACGATGTAATTCGCACCGGCCAGGAGAATCCTGTTCCCGCCGCGCACCTCGTTCACCTTGAGGATCAACGCGACCAGGATGGAGCAACCGGCGGCGGGGAGAAGCCAGATCAATCGCGCTCCTTTACGAACTGTTCGACGAGGTGGCGTGCCGTGAGGGGCTCGCCGGTAACGAGCGCGACGTGATCCGTCCAGGGGACCGTATCACCCGGTTTGTAGACGACATCGATGAAATAGCGGCCGATGTCACGGTTTCCGTAGATACCGACCGTACCGGTGGGTTGAGCGAGTATAGTATGTTTTATATAATAATGAAACTGCGAGGCTATTAACTCCCCGAGCATATAATTATGATAGTAAACGGGATTCGACACGATATGTATCTTGGTGGCCCAGTCGGGCTCGTCCCTCCCATCGGGGCGCTTCACGTACTGGTATTGCTCGACGATATCCCACCACAGCGTGTTGAGATCCTGGCCGGGATCGGCATACAGGGCGCGCTCGAAGTGGAACATCGTCTGGCACCACCGGGCGAATATCAGCTGCCTGCACCGCAGCGCTTCCCGTATCACCGGGGCGATCCGATCTATCTCATCGTCGGGGAGTTGGAGCGCTTCCCGCAGCCAGGCCGGATCCTGCGCGAGGCGTCCGAAATACATCGCAGAGGCCTCGGTCGTGCACAGGTGCGGGTACTTCCTGAGAAGGTAGGGAAGGGAACGATCGACGTACTTGTCGTAGGCCGCATGGCCCATCTCGTGAAGCAACGTCTCCATCCAGTAGTTGTTGTCCTTGACATTCGCCAGGATGCGGATGTCCCCACACCGGTCGATATCGGTGCAGAAGGCGTGCGGGTTCTTCCCCTCGCGCTCGTAGAGATCACTCAACCCGAGCACGTCGTCGAGCGGCATCCCGATGCTCTCGAAGAAGCGGGATGCTAACTCGATGATATCCTTGCCGTCGTAAAAGCGATCGAAGTCGATCTCGGATCTCCTCGGCGCCTCCTGGAAGTACGGATCATGGTAGTGCCACGGCTGTATGTCGCTCAGTTCGATACCGTACTGCTCTGCGAGCTGCCCGTCGAGCGTACGCTTCATATCGAGATATGGTTCCCTCGTCAGCCTTTCCAGCTCGGCGAAGATCTCCTCGAGTTCCCCCTCGCTCTGCTCGGCGCACGCGAGGGACATCGCGTAGTGGTTATCGAATCCGATGCTCCGCGCCGCCTCGTTGCGGAGTCCGACGAGTTCGAGGAGATCGCGGTCGACGAGCCTTCCGACACGCTTGCTCGCCTCCCACACGGCGCAACGCCGCGCGCTGTCCGTTTCCTCGCGGAGAAGACGGTAAACCTCGTTGTTCGTAATACGGTTCCCGTCGAACTCGACACGGAATGTGCCGAACCGCCCCTCCACCTTTGCACCGAGCTCGACGATTCGAGCAAGGAGGGCCGGATCGACCTGGTTGCCGAGGTAGCGGCGATAGAGCAGATCCGCCATGCGCGCCAGCGCCGCGTCTCCGATTTCCCGCGAATCCCTGACACGTTTCACGTACCGGAATCCATCGGGATCCGCGTAGAGTTGCTCGATTTTGAACTTGAGATCGGAGAACCGCTTGAAGTCTTCATCCCTGCCGGAACGGGACGCTTCCCAGTAGGCGAGCGCACTCTCGCGCTCGAGCGGCTGGAGCGCCGCGACGTGCCGATCGACGAACTCCCTGAACTCCATGACCAACAGTACCGCCGTTTTGTCAAATTGAAAATGCAGGGGGATATCCTACAAGAAGCGGCGTATCTTGACAACTCATAAATAACCGATTCGAGAGAACGTCAGGGAGCCGGCGCCCGTTCGATGGGAAGCATCAGACAGGTGGGACCGCCCATCCCCTTGGCGAATTCGCCGAGATCGAGGCGGTGCACGGTGAGCCCGTACGACTCGAGTACCGCGACGGCACCGCTATTGTTCCTACCGACAATGACCTCGCCGTCGCCGAGGCATATCACGTTGCCGCTCGCGAATTCGCCGCATTCGATCTCGAGAATATCGAAACCGCTGAAGAACCCATCGGGAAATACGCCCCGGCACGCAAGAACGCAGCAAGGCGTTACGACACTCATCGCCCCGCCGATGTGAAGAAACGGGGAGGGCACCGTGGTGGAACGCACCTCGTAGCCGTCACCGCGCAGGATCCCGGTCATCTGCCGGATACCCGCCTCGTTGGTCCGTTCCGAGCATCCGAGAAACGCAACCTCACCGGCGAGGATCACATCACCACCCTCAATCGTTCCCGGCTCCTCGATCGCACCGATACTCCGCTCACCGAGGGCCATGAGGCAATCGGCCATCCATTCCTCCTCCCCCCGCCGCGTGGCGAGCCCCATCCGCAGTTTCACGAAACCGGAAGGAGTACATACGGCGGTATCGCGCGTGAAGACGGAGTTGGGATGGCCGGAGAGTTCCGGGAGATCGATCGCCTCGCACCCGAAGGCCTCGAGCGCCGCCCCGAGCGCGCCATGCTGGCGCAGCGCTTCGTCCCTGTCGGCAACGGTCCCGATATGATGGGCCGCGGTGTCGGTGACACCGAGATACTGATCCCCCGGCGTGCATATCGCAACCCGGACAAGCCGGTCTCCTTCACTCCTCACCGGCATCGCTTCGCCCCTCCGGGGCTATTATAATCTCGTCAAGCGGGCGCTTCGGCACGTGGTGTACACCGTCGCCGTCACGCCAGTATTTGATGCCGCCGTCGGGACCAATCGCCTCGAGCACGACCCGCTCGATCGGCCTGCCGAGGGCGATGACGAGCTTGATCTCGCAACGCTCCGGAATGCGCAGGGCCTCGCGCAATCCCTCGCGCTGCACCGATCCGACGATGCATCCCCCGAGGCCCCGCTCCGCGGCGCCGAGCAGGATGCCCTGCGCGGCGATGCAGTGGTCGCATCCCGCCACCTTCTTGATCCCCGTATCGTGCAGTATCACGATGTACGCAGTCGGGCGCTCCCCCTTGGCGGGACCGGGCCAGTCAGTGAGGTACCCGGCCCAGGCGAGGTGCGGAAATACACGGGCGCAGCCGTGTGTGTCGTTCACGAGTATGTACTTCAGCGGCTGAAGATTGCCACCCGAGGGTGAGAGACGCGCGAGATCGACGAGTTCCCGAAGCGTCTCGATATCGACGCGAAACGTTCCGTCGAAACGCCGGTAGCTGCGATTCTTCAGAATGAGATCCTTCAGCATGATCGTGCGCTCCTTTATAAGTGAGTGTCAGTCGCTCGCGCGGCTCCACTCCTTCCGGATATAGTTACCAGAAATAATTGCCGAACAGCTGCATGCAAACCGTCTGCGCGAATACGACGAGGAAGAGTGTCGTCTCCTCGCGACGGGTGAGGGCGTCCCGTTTCAAATACCAGGCGACCGCAAACAGCAGATACGGATAAATGAACAGGCAGCACCGCGCCGTCTCCCCCGTGCGAAATGCTCCGGTGAGGAACATCGCTGCAATCGTCGCAATGGCGACCGCCGTCATCGTGAAAAGAAGCGACCCGCTCGTGCGCATGTGGCGGAATCCCCTGAAGGCACAGATTGCGAGAAACGGTCCGAAGAAAACGATGATTTCGAGGGCCCCCTCGATACGCGTGAAGAAGTAGGAGGCGGGATCGGCGAACAGCATGAATCCGTTCGGATTCTCCAGTGCGGCGGCCGTCGCGAATGACGTAATGTAGTTGAATCCGGCGGCTCGCTCCACGATCACGTAGAGCGCAGCGAGCAGCGCAAGCGTTATCCCCGATCGCACGATGCGCCGGTACCTGATGAATTCGGTAATAACGATCACGGGGAGAATGAAGAGAAAACCGAACGTCATGAACGACGTGAGAAAGATACATGCGAACGAACCGAGGATTCCGATCGCGGTTCGCCGGTATGTGAAGAAGTAAACCGCACCGAGCAGTAAAGCGCCTATCAGGGCATCGATGCTCGCCGCGTAATATATCTGGACGGCCGGAATGAGTGCGTAGAGAAGAATGATATGCCGCGTGAGGCTCCCTTCACCGAATTCCTTCATGAGTATTCCGTAGAGAAACACCATCGAGAGCACGGTCGAGAGACACGCGATCACCAGCGCAATCGCGGCAGGGCTGCCGAGGATCCGGTGCAGGAGATAGATCGAGAGAACCGCACCAGGCGGATGGGTCCGGGCATGGGTGAGCAGGTTCTCTTGGTTCTCTTCGAAATGGCGCATGAATTCCACCGCGCTCTCAACCTTGATCGCATCGTGGTAGCACTGGATCCCCCGCACCCCCCCTCCCGCTATCGGCGTTACGAATCCATCTTCCCAGCCGTGCAGCAGATTGGTTGCGACGACGATGAGAACGGCTGCACCAATCACGTACCATAGATGGTACGCCACGCGTCGCAGCAGACGAACGGCTACGTAGAATAGGACTATAAAAATAATCGCCAGCGCGATCTGGTAGAACGCCGGCCACCGGGGCACAAACATACCGAGCGGCCAGAATACGGGGCAATCGAACCGGACGACTTGCTTGTGAATGAAACGGACGATCAGGTTGAGAATGAGAATAGCTATAATGAAGACCGAGCTCACCTTTATAACGCCACGCGGTTTGAACAGCCAGCGTGCCGCCATCGTATCAGTTTGACGCGTATCGCTCATACTGCTGCTACCGTAGCGCCGATCCGTTTTAATTGCGGTCCGCCCGGCGGTTATCTCTATGCCGCGATTCGCCCGGCGTTGATTCCCCCACCGAGGTTCAACCGGCGGCGGGCCGGTGGACCGAGGTTCTGCCGGCGTCGTCGTGCTATACGGCCTCGATCGTCGAGGGCGGCTTACCGGTGATGTTGTATGTAACGCTCACCACACCGGGTACCTCTACGGTGATCCGACCAGCGACCCTCTCCAGCGTCTCGAAGGCGAGTCTTGTCG
Source organism: uncultured bacterium (assembly GCA_965601905.1). Taxonomy (GTDB): domain Bacteria; phylum Krumholzibacteriota; class Krumholzibacteriia; order Krumholzibacteriales; family Krumholzibacteriaceae; genus DATKWS01. The sequence continues at coordinate 5,425 of CBFCXB010000139.1, forward strand.
GCGATCCCGTCACGGCATCGGTGCTCTCCCAGCACCGCACCTCGATCTGCTGTCCGAAATCACGCTTCCCCTCCCGAACACCGGTAACCATATCCTGGTGAAGAATGGCGAGGTACTGGAACGCCCCTGACAGCGCGAGCTCACTCTCGACGATCGCGGTCGCCGCTCGCACCGTCTCGATACGCTCCGGTGTCACCTCACCGATCACACGCGCGGCCAGCGCAGGCCCGGGGAACGGCGGCCGGTTGAAAATCTCCTCCGGCAGCCCGAGCGCCGCCGCCACCTTCCGCACACCGGTCTTTCTGAGTTGGATCACCGGCTCGAGCACCCGGTACCCGAACTCCTTCGTCGTATCGATCCCGAGCTGCTCGAGGATGTTGTGCTGTCGCTTGACGCCCGCCACCGTCTCCTCGACATCGGTGTAATTGGTGCCCTGCAGGAGGTATCGGGCGCCGCTCTCCGTGACCAACCTTCCGAAAACATTTTTATAGAATGTCTGTGTGATCGCCTCTCGCTTCTCCTCGGGATCGGTGAGCCCCCTGAGAGCACCGAAGAATTCCTCACGCGCATCGATCACCTCGACCGGCACGCCGAGATCGCGGAAGAGCCCGGAGATGTGCTCCGGCTCCCCATCCCGCATCAGGCCGTTCTCGATGAAGTACGTCCTGAGACGCCCCCCCAACGCACGGTGCCCCAGCATCGTCACCGCCGCCGAATCAACCCCGCCGCTCAGGGCATTGACGGCCATGCCGTCCCCGACCGCCATTTGAATTTCTCCCACTTGTTTCTCGATAAATGCCGCCGGATCGAGCTTCTCGATTGTTAGTTCCTCGACGCTCATGCGAACCTCCCGACATGAAAATTATGTAATCCGTGCCGTGCATATATGTCGTTAACGCGATCAGAAACAACCGCTGATAATTTGATGCAGCATATATAAGATTATTTGGAATTGCAAGCCAATCGACTATTTCAATCCGGGAACATATCTTCGCGCAATGCGCGTGATCCAAACACGTCAATTCGATTATTTAATAATAATCCAAGTTTTACTATTTTTTTATTGACGGGTATTTATACGCTTTTTACGGGTGAGACGCGGTCAGCAATTAATACCCTCTGAGAGTTATTTTCGGCCTCCCTGTCTGGGGATCTCTCTTGCTGCCATCTTTTTTTATTAAATTCTATTCGATCGGGCCCCCACGACGCTCTCTCTGCACGAAAAAATCGTGTGTTATAATATAGGTACGCGATGGGTGGATGACGGGAGGTGAATCATGAGCATGTCGGCTCAATTAAATTCATATAAAGAAGTTACGCGGGACGTTT
>CBFCXB010000140.1:0-6686 GCA_965601905.1 uncultured bacterium
TCCCTGTGCCCTCATAAGGTACTCGCCGTAGAACACATTGTCCCCCGTCGCCGGATTCCTCGTGAAGGCGACGCCGGTCGCTGATTTTTCGCCAAGATTCCCGTAGACCATCGATTGGACATTGACCGCCGTTCCCCATTCGTCGGGGATATCATTAAGTCTCCGGTAGGAATTGGCACGTTCGTTGTTCCACGAGTTGAACACGGCGCCGATCGCATTCCAAAGCTGCTCATGCGGGTCCTCGGGAAAATCGAGGTTGAGCCTCTTCTTCAGCATCTCCTTGTACCGAGCGATGAGATCCTTGAGATCGTCGACGCCGAGATCGATGTCGTTCTCGATCCCCTCCCGGCGCTTCTTTTCCACGAGGATCTCCTCGAATGGATCGATGTCATCCTTCCGTTCCGGTTTCAATCCCAGTACGACGTCGCCGTACATCTGTATGAACCGGCGGTAGCAATCGAATGCGAAACGTTCATCACCGGTCCTCCGGGCGAGACCGTTCACCGTATCGCCGTTGAGTCCTAGATTCAGCACGGTATCCATCATTCCCGGCATGCTAACCCGTGCTCCCGAACGTACGGAAAGAAGTAGGGGATTTTCCGGATCACCGAATGCGGCTTCCATAACCCGCTCGACCTGTTGGAGGCTCTTCCGTACTTCATCGGCGAGTCCCTCGGGATACGTTCCCACCTGCTGATAGAAATACGCGCACGCTTCGGTCGAAATGGTGAATCCCGCCGGCACGGGGATACCAAGACCGGCCATTTCCGCAAGATTCGCGCCCTTTCCACCCAAGAGATTCTTCATGGCGGCACTTCCGTCTGCCTTGCCTCCACCGAAAAAATACACGTACTTTTCTGACAAGAGAAACCTCCCCGTTCGGTATAGATATCGAACAACTCAGTCCAGCGCACGTAAGGTGCGCTGTCCGTTACCACATGTATATGCAAACGCGAAAACGTTTTCAAGTGAATTGTCCGGTAACCGTCTGCGCCTTTGCGGTATGGGAGCGATAACCATCGGGCCCTACGCGTAAACCATACGTCACCGCGCACCGACCGGTCGCACGACAATGTTTTCCGCTAGGGAAGGTGAATTACCTTGACCGTCCTCTGGACGCTCAGCGAGGAGACGACGAGGAGGTACACGCCTGAGGCAACCTCCCGACCGGCATCGTTGGTGCCGTCCCAGGTAAGGAGCCACCGGCACTGTAGAATTCTATCCTTGGCAAGCGTGCGAATGAGCGCGCCGCGGCAGTCGAATATCCGCGCGGTGACCGGCTCCATGACGGGAAGGAAAAGATCGAAGGTCGTCGTCTCTCTGAAAGGATTGGGATAACCGATTGAAAATGCAATGGATTCGGGGACACTGGAGTCCGGTAGGCCGGAGGCGACGACTCCCCGCGGTATGCCGTAGCCATAGGTATTGTCAGGATTGCCGCTCCGGGTTGCCGTGGTCAGGAGAGCGTCCCGTACATCGATCGGGCTCCAGTCCGGATGTATTTCCAGGAGGATGGCGCAGAGCCCCGCTACGAGCGGTGCGGCCATCGAGGTGCCGCTGTATCGGGCATAGGCGTCTCTCGCAATATGATTCACCGAATGTACGGATGACCCCATCGCGACGAGATCCGGTTTGATGCGGCGGTCGGCGGTCGGTCCGCGCGAGCTGAACGAAACGATCGTACCGTTACTGTAGACCGCGCCGACCGTGATCACGTTGACCCCGTCGGCCGGCGGTATGACGCCCCCCAGCGGCCCGAGATTTCCAGCGGAATTGACCACGACGATCCCGTGCGAGACGGCGATATCCGCGGCCCTCGTGCAGAGCGCCGTGTTGCCGTCAATATCGACGGCGGGATCGTACCAGTCGATGTAGCCGAGCGAGCTGGAAATAATGTCGGCCCCCGCGCTATCGGCCCACTCGACGGCGGCGATCCAGTAGTCCTCCTCGATCTGTATTTCCTGTCCCTCTATCTCCGTCTTTGCGAGAAGATAGTCGGCCCCCCACGCGGGACCGATGAGATCCCCCTCGTGGTAGCCGGCGATCGCTCCGAGGACGGCGGTACCGTGCCGCTGCTGACCGATGCGGTCCCCCTCCTGGTCGGATGTGACCGAATCGTTCTGTACGAAATCCCACTCGGCCGCAACATGTACATGCTCGAGCGCCTCGTGATCCAGATCGTACCCTGTATCGAGCATGCAGATGATGACGGGTGGGCCGCCAGAGGCAACACCGGAGCCGTTATACCCCATCTCGAGAAGCTCGAGCGCCTGTATCTGCCGGAGCGGCGCGCAGCTCTCCCCGTAAACGCCGAATAGTGGATCGTCGATGGAACGGTACTGATCCACGGGCCTAACTGGTGCCGGCGGCCTGTCGCGCCGGTAAACCGCGATCCGGTCCACACGCTCGACGAACGGCAGTGTACAGAGGGAGGCGATCTCCCCGACGAGAATGTCCGCTGAGATCGCGTTGAAATAACGCGACTTGCGGCGGAGCCGCAGAATATCCCTGCGCGCACCGTCGATATGCCCTTCGTATATGTCGAGATAACCGTGCAGGGATGTGCCTCGGGTGCGGCGCCTGATCCGCCGGAGGGCACGGTGGGAGATGTGCCCCGCCCTCTCCCAATGATCGCATTCCTGGAGCGTGGCGCGGTCCTCATTGCGAAAGAATACCCATACGGCCATCGTGTCGTCACGCGCCATTGAATGCAACGCATCTTGAAGACGCCCGGTGCACTTTTTCAGGGAGTGATCCGGTGATGTATCCGCGCGGTGTAGCTCCTCCATCGCGAGCACGCCCGTACTCAACCAGAAAAGGCAGAACACTGCGACCGCGATCGAGCGTACGGCGCGTATAGAATGGTGACTCGGCATCATGCACTCACGCCGGGGTCATTCTTCATCGCTTTGATCGTCTCGAAAGCGATGAAATCGGCGTGATGGAGAATAATCGCCTCGGGACTCCGGTACGAACCTTCCCCCTCCCTGGAATGAACGGCGATGATATGGCATACTTCCTCGGGCAGATTGTTTTTCAGCGCCAAACCGAGTCCGGAGAGGGGATGCCGCAGCAGCGTGCCGCTCTTCGAAACCGCGTAGCCGTCTCCTTCCCTGCGGTATTCGAGGAGCTTGCCCACGTCGTGCAGGAGTGCGCCTGCGATCAAGGTATCATTGTCGACCGGGACCGTTCCCATTCTTCCCATCGTCTCGGCCACGCTGCGACAGATATTCGTCACGAGACGCGTATGGGCCACGAGACTCACGCCCCCCGTCGCTACGAGCATGGTGAAAGGAATAGCGTCGATCTCCCCCTCTCCCCAACCGCCCCGAGTACACGCTTCATTCCACGTCTCGACCACCTTCTCCCGGAGTGTTGTATCGGAGATCCACTCAAGCTCCGGAAAAACAGCCTTCCAATCGGGCATCGTGGCAAACCTCCTCTTTACCGCCTTCTCCGGCGGGAAGTGGTTCTCCTTCTCTGTCTCCCCTGTCCAATTTCAAGATATGTCGCGATGTTCGCATTCTCATCGATCTTGGGAACAAGCACTTTCTTTGCCGTCGTCATGATCGCCGTCACGCCGGGGCCATGACCGCTCGTCACACATGATCCATGTACTACGATACCGATGGTGATCGATCCGGGGCGGAACGAACGCCCATAGCGACAATCGGAATCCATGATCGCGATGACGTCTCCAAGCCGCAGGCTCTGCAATCCGTGCTTCTGTACGATCTCTCGTCCCGATATCTGGATGTCGTAATCGCCACTGTAGCAATGGCGCGAACCGATCCCCGAACCCATTATGGAGGCGGGAATCACGTGCGTGACGGGTACCACAAGCTGGTTTCCCTGCTTGGTGATGCCCATCTTCGAGAAAAGCTTGGGAGCGATATTCATCAGGTGGATGTCGGGGTAATCCTTCAAGACCATACCCTGCCCGATCGACCGCACTTGGATACGATCCCTTATGGTCAGTTTGTCGAGGATCGAACGGGGAAAATCGACCAGCACGTGTTCGATGCCGCCGTGTTTTCCCGTAACGAATCCACTGGAACCTGACGCCGCGCCGCTCACGACCATCGCCTCGTTCCCGATACAGGCGAGTATGCTGAAGGCGCCGAGCTTGAGACCGTCCCCGTCGCGTTCAAAGCAGGTTACGCTTACGCCGGGTTCGACATGATCCCCTTTGAAATCGATAGCGGAGTCGCCCACAAGAACGTTGTACGTAATCCCCCCCGTACCGGGAAGCACGCACGCGGTGCCCTCAGAGTCAATTATATACGGATTCTTGAGCGGAATTCTCGGCTGTGCGATGACTCCGAGCACGGCCTTCTCGATGAGATACTGCTGATTGGTTCTTAACATCGCCCTGCCCTTCCGCCGCTGAGATCACGCGCACTGGGTTACTAATCCCGCCACGCATAACGCGGCACGTACATGATCGTTCCGTCCTTTCATCCTTCAAACCGCATGGGATACGTATGATTTCAAAAAACATGCATCATGTCAAGTTCTTACAGGTGCCAGCCACTCACGATCATCGTCGCGATATGGCCGTCTCGCGCAAGACCGCGGTGGGACAGAGACGGCCATTCATAATGTAAGGCTGCCCCGAATCGGGACAGCCTTTGTAATTGAATAATTCTAAAAAAGATCCGCGTCACCGTATCACGACAATCCTACCGTACACATAATCGCCGCCGTCCGCTTCACACCGGTAGATATAGACTCCTGAACCGACATCTCTCCCCTCTTTGTTCCGCACATCCCAACTCACGATGCCATCTGTCCCGTCGGGATTTGAATGGTGCGTTTCCCATACGAGATCGCCGGCCACGGTGTATACCTTGACATCCACCTCCGACGGCACATTGTAGAATTTAATCGACAGGTCGGGGAAGTTGTGATAGTAGGGGGACGTTCCAGCCGAGGAGCCCGTTCTGTATGGATTCGGCACGGCGTAAACATTCGATATATCGGTTGCGGCATCGACCGACATGGTTATCTCCCGCGCAACATCCTCGCATGCGAGTGGTTCCCCCGGCGAATCGTAGTGCCGTTCGAAATCGGGATCGTCATCCTCGCAAATATAGCTATCCCACTTGTTGTGCTTGAAAAATCCCTTGAAATACCCCCTGTCGAATGTTGAAACGATATAGTAATAGATGAAACCGATGTACGCATTATTATCCGCCCATTCGCAGTACAGTCTTCCGTGTTCGTCCCGCTTCGGCCAATTGGCGAAGTAGATCGAATCTTCCATGACCCCGATGAATCCATCCTCCTTGGAAAGCTCGGCGTTGATCTGCATATCGCTGGGAAACGGCGTAAGCCCCCGCCAAATGTGAAATCCCTCGAAGTCCTGCAGGTCGATTTCAAAGAATGCCAAACCACCGAACAGGCTCGTATCCACGATTCCCTCGGAGAAGGACAGGTTGATGCCAATATCCAGTGTGTCATACGGCGGCTCCTCATTGATGAGATTAATGGGGATCTCATCACCCGGCGTATAATAGTTCAAGCCGATATTCAATCTCTGCCGGTATGTACGGTTCCGGGGGTCCAGCGTGTTCGCGAAAACTATTAGTGACGTATCGACGCCAATTACCGCAGTCAGAGCATTCTCACGTTCGAATAGTAGCGTGAGATCCACATCTCCAATGTACTCTCCGGAAATTCCGACCTGCACGCCTTCCGATACATCATGCTCTGAAAACCAGTTTTCGAAATCATACGAACCGATTAGAGCACTCACCGAATCGCTCTTCAGGTACCATCCGACAACAACGCTCGAACCTACCCTCTTAACGTAAAACGAGTCGGTCGGAAGTGGCGTGAGGATCAGGGTATCGATAACGGATTGCCCCTGGGCGACTGCCTGCATACATGCTAGTGATACGACAATGCATACAAGTATCTTCACCGGTCGACGAACGCTCACCATGCCTCCTTTGCAAACCCACTATAACGGGGATTCTTATGGATTATCAAGAATCTGCCACTCGTTGAAAACGATGCCAACAATAGCATCCACCTGGTCCCGATTAAAGAACCAGAGCGGGAAACCGAAGTGGAAGCTTCTTGCAGCCACCCTTACCCCACTAATGATCTCGGGAGTCACATCCGAATAGTTGTCCACCCAGATCGCAATGGTCCCACCTTCGATGAATGAGCTCGTGTTTCGCGCCTTCATGCGATACATCGGGTGGAAGCACGGTTGCGAATCAACCAATTTGAAGTCCATGTAATAGAACGGATCGTATATTTCGCAGTACATGAAACCCCGGACCTGGGGATCGAAGAAGCGACCCGGTTTAGAAACCTCCTCCCACAATTCTAGACGCTCCGGTAGTTCGGGATACTGCTGAGTGATCGGATCGTTGTCATCACGGAAAGCGTAGTCCATGGCGTCCCGGTAGAGATCGCGGTTATAATTCGCTGGAATCTCATCCGCGTCGGTCCTGAAGGCACCCCATATCTTGTCGAGCATGGTTACGCAGTAATCCCGGTGACCCAGGCAGTTAACCGCACTGGTATCCTCAGGATGGGTCGCCATGTCGAACTTGAAGGTGGCCGGCCAGAGAGGTAAGTTGGCCGGTTTGAAAATGGCCGCAAGTCCTCCCCCCTTCTCGGACCTTCCCAGCGTCCAGAGATGGCCGCCCTTTGCGAGGAACAGCGACAGG
>CBFCXB010000141.1:0-6668 GCA_965601905.1 uncultured bacterium
GGCGGCAGTATCACGCCCCCCGCATCACCAGGGGCCGGAGCGGCGGATCCTGTTCGCGGGGACTCCGCCCGCGCCGCCCTCGCGGATACATTCCCCCTGAACCTCTCGGGTTGCATCTCCCCGCCGCCGGGGAACCGGCATACATATTCCGGTCCGCATTCTCCGCTCCACACGACGGGAGCGCCCACGAGGCCGCCTTCCCCCACAGGGGGTTCCCGGCCGGTTGCAAGAAGCGCCTGTTGCACGAGGGGAAGAAAGTAGGGAGAGAGGACAAGATCACCCGATTCGAGACGGGGATCGATCGCGGTGAACACCACCGTTCCCGCGCCGAGACGTTCCTGCCAGATAAACGGGGCGCCGTCCCCAAACCGCAGAACCACCGCCCGGCGGTCGACGCCCCGCACGGTCGGTACGGCACGAAACCGTAGCGTTGTGAGCGCCTCCATATCCTCCGCATCGAATGGAGCGAGGAGGGGAGGGATGCCGCGAGGCGGCGAAATCGTGATGAACCCTTCACGGATCCGCCTGAAATTGATATCGAGCGTATACTCGCTCAACGCGCGCACCAGCGGTTCGAGCTCGGGCAGCAGGAGGACCAGCGCCTTGCCGCCAGATTCGATGAATCGCCTGATCAGCTCGATGTCCCTTCCGACGGGGCCCGTGCCCGGGCCGAGTACGAGGGCTTCCGCCCCCTCGAGGTCGGCGGTCGTGACCTCCCGCCACCGCCGCTTCAGCAGCGCGATATCACCCTCGGACCCTTCGGGACTCAGCGCCTGCTCGAGATAGAAACTCGCCGCGTCGGCGATTAGGAGCACGCCCACCCGATCCCGCACGCGGAGCGCAAAAAACCTCCCATCGTCGGGCGGGAGACGATCGCCCCCCTTCCTCACCTCTCCCCGCAGCCAGCCCGTCCGCTCCACGGGGAATGAGATCTCCTCCATCTTCACGCCGCCCGGGCGTATCGCTATCTCCTTCTCCATGATCCTTCGGCCATCCACGGTAACGGTGAGGGGGAATCGTGCCTCCAGATCGCGGGAGCCGTTTCTCATCGTGACGGCGAGCCGGGCGAGCTCCCCCCGGTGCAGGGTGATCCGCGGCGTCAGCACCTCCTCGATGGCGACGTTCGTGCCCGGCTCCGGCTGCACCGGTACGATAAACACCCGCGCGGGGGGCATCTTTCGCTTCCCGCGTTCATGTTCCCCGCTTTCACGTTCCCCCCGCCCATGCTCCCGCCGTTCGCCCCGCAGTGACGACCGTTGAAAATCCGACACGATATACAGCTCCCTGACCTGCCGCCTGCTGTCCAGCAGCATTTCCCACCCCGCCTCCACGGCGGCGCGAAGATCGGTGCCGAACCAGGTCGGCTCCTGCTCGCGCAGCGAACCCAGCACCACCTCACGATTGAACTGCCTCCCGGCGTAGAGCGTCTGCTGGTCCGTGTCGAACAGAATAACCGAAACCTCATCGTTTCGTTCGAGATGCCCCATGATATCGGCCGTTCGCCCCATCTCCCGCCGGAACAGCGTCCCCTCGTCCTCCTCGACACGCATGCTGTAGCTCCTGTCGATCAGCACGCAGACCGCGCGGTCACCGCCGACGGGAAAGAGCGCCGCCAGTCCGCCGCGCACGACGGGGCGGGCGAAGGCGAGCGCCACGAGCGCAATCGCCGCCATCCTGAGAAGGAGGAGCAGCAGCCTCCGGAGGTTGACCCGCCGCATACTCCGCCGGTCGGAACGCTTGAGAAAACGGAGCGTGCTGAATGGAACCTCCGGCACGCGCCGCCGGCTGAAGATGTGTATCAGGAGCGGCACGGCGACTGCCGCGAGGGCGATGAGAAACAGTGGATTCAAAAAATTCATATCAATTCGATCACTGCAGGCAACAGGCCAAGACTACTCGCCCATGCCGCACCGTTCAGCGGCCCAGCTCACCGCAGGCGCCGCCGCTTGTTGAGGTACGAGACGAGCGCCTGATCGAAGGGCGTCTCGGTCGTGACGAGGTTGTAGTCGATCGCGTGCTCCTTGCACCGCTGCTCGAGCCATCTTCCCCATTCCCGGATGCTGCGGCGATACTCCTTCTTGAGGAACCACGGCTGCGCGCGGAGCTTCTCTCCGGTCTCCTTGTCGACGAACCGGACCTCCCCCCGGTAGTCGAGGTTCAGCTCGACCGGATCGAGAATGTGAAACAGCACCACCTCGTGCCCCCGGTGCCGGAAATGCTTGAGCCCTCCCAGCACCCGCTCGGGATCGTCGAACAGGTCGCTCAGCAGGATGACGAGTCCGCGCCGCTTGATGCGCTCCGCCATCTCGTGCAGCGTGGCGCTGATCTCGGTCCTCGCGCCGGGCGTGATCCCCTCGAGTGTCCTCAGGAGATAGAGGAGGTGCCGCTTCACTGAACGGTGGGGGATGAAGGTGTTGATTTTCTCGTCGAAGACGACCAAGCCGACCGAATCGCGCTGACCGATCATCAGGTAGCCGAGCGCGGCGCAGAGAAGCGAACCGTAGCGGAGCTTCGAGACTGGCCCGCGCCCCGCGAAATCCATCGAGGCGCTCCGGTCGAGCAGCAGCGTCGCCTTGAGGTTCGTCTCGTCCTCGAATACCTTGACGTAGTACCGGTCCGTCTTGCCGTAAATCTTCCAGTCGACGTTCCGCGTGTCCTCACCGGCGTTGTACTGCCGGTACTCGGCGAACTCGACCGAGAAGCCGTGGTAGGGGCTCCTGTGAAGACCCGCGATGAATCCCTCGACGATCAGCCGCGCCCGCAGGTCCATATTCGCCAGGCGGCTCACCACCTCGGGGCGAAGAAACTCGCTGAGTTTCGTCTCCCGGGGAGTCATCTCCTCACCTTCCTCATGTCACGGGGGATGAAGTCACACTCCATGCGCTTACACCGCATCGAGCAGGCGCTCCACGAGGGTATCGGTCGTGACACCGTCGGCTTCCGCGTGAAAGTTCGTCACGAGCCGGTGCCTCAGGACGGGATAGGCGACCGCCCGCACATCCTCGACGTCGGGCGTCGTTTTCCCCATCATGATCGCGCGCGTCTTGGCGCCGAGTATCAGGTACTGCCCTGCGCGCGGTCCGGCCCCCCACGCGAGGTACTGCCCGACTCCCTCGACGCCACCGTCCCTGCTCGCCCGAATGAGGCGCACGGCGAATGCCAGCACCTCCTCCGCGACGGGCACCTTCTTGACGAACCGCTGTATCGCGATGATGTCGGATCCGTCGAGCACGCGATCCGGCGTCTCGAGGTCCGTCGATGTGGTGATGTCGATGATCCTGAACTCCTCGTCCTTCGACGGATAGTCGACCCTGATGTCGAACATGAACCGGTCGAGTTGCGCCTCCGGCAGTGGATACGTCCCCTCGAGTTCTATCGGGTTCTGCGTTGCCAGAACAAAAAATGGCAGATCGATGCCGTACGTCTGCCCCCCCGTCGTCACCTGGAACTCCTGCATCGCCTGAAGCAGCGCCGACTGCGTCTTCGGCGGCGTGCGGTTGATCTCGTCGGCGAGGACCACGTTGGCGAAGACGGGACCCTTGATGAATCTGAAGACCCGCCGGTGGCTCGCCGCATCCTCCTCGAGGACCTCCGTGCCGGTGATGTCACTCGGCATGAGGTCCGGGGTGAACTGGATCCGCGAGAACTCGAGACTCAGGCAGCGGGCCACGGTCGATACCATCAGCGTCTTCGCCAGTCCCGGGACGCCGACGAGAAGACAGTGTCCCCCGGCGAAGAGCGCCGTGAGGAGCTCGTCGACGACCTGCTCCTGTCCGACGATGACGCGGGCGATCTCGCCGCGGAGCTTCCGGTACGCCTCCTCGAACTTGCCGAGCAGTTCCTGGTCACTCCTATCATTCATCGGCGCCGGCCTCCTTCAGGTACGTATCGAGAAATGTGAGTATCGCTCCGTACCCTTTGATACGGTTCTCCTTCTTAGCAAAACCGTGCCCCTCGTCCTCGAAGACGATGTACTCGACCGGCACACCGTTCTCACGGGCCGCTTCGACGATATCGTCCGATTCTGCCTTGACTACGCGCGGATCATTGGCGCCCTGGAGCACCATGAGCGGCCGGGTGATCTTGTCGGCGTTGAAGAGCGGCGATATGCGCCTGAGGCGCGCCTCGTCGGTGGCGGGATCGCCCATCTCGGCGTAGAGCGCCTCCTTGAACGATTCCCACCACGGCGGAATGCTCGTCAGCGTGCGGAGCCAATTCGAGATCCCGAAGAGATCGACCCCCACGGCAAACTCCTCGGGGGCCAGCGTCAGGGCGGCGAGCACCATGTAGCCGCCGTAGCTCCCGCCGAGGATGCCGATCTTGCCCTCGTCTATGTACCCCGTTGCGGCGAGGAACTTTTTCGCCTCGATGCAGTCACGCAGATCGTCCTCGCCGTGACGCCGGTCGTCGAGCTTGTAGAAGGTTTTCCCGTATCCCGAGCTGCCGCGGTTGTTGACCGCGATAACCGCGTACCCGTGGTTGACGAGGTACTGGATAGTTGCTCTGTACCCCACGCGGGCCTGCCCGCCGGGGCCGCCGTGCACCCATACGAGGGCCGGTATACCTTCACCGGCCTCCACATATTTCGGCCTGTAGTAGACGGCCGGGATCATCAGGCCGTCGAACGATTTATACCTGATGATCGAGGCATCGATGAGATCTTCCTGGTCTATCTCGGGATTCATCGAATCGGTCAGCTTCTTGTAGCTGCCGGTTTCGAAATCGTACACGTACAGGTTGTTCGGCGCGCGGCTCCCGTTGACGTAGAAACGCATGTACCGCTCGCTCTTCGATATCCCTACCGAGGTGATGACCCCGTCCGGCATCTTCGGGAGTTTCAGCTCCTGTTCCGTCGCGCTGTCGTAGACCTTGATCTCGGTGCGTGCGTCGTTGTTGATCGCCGCGACGCGGTACTTCCCGTTCCACGACTGGAACGAGTAGCTGATGTCCCAGTCGGCCATCTCGATCGTTGCCACCTTCCCCGTGCCGATGTCGTAGAGCCTGAGGTAGTTGAACTCACGTTCCTCGTCGGTGACGAAGTAGAGGGTGCGCGAGTCGAGGCCGAAGAACATCGGCGAGTATCTCACGTCCCCCTCGTGGGGGGTGATATTCGTCACTTCCCCCGTTTCACGGTTGTACAGGAACATATCGTTGTTGTTGGTCGTGATCGGCTTTGTGAAGACCATGAAATTCTTGTCGTTCGAGATGTCGCCGAACTGGTACCCGGCGTCGTTCATGTAGATCATCTTTCCCGCGTATGTCTCGATGTCCATTTCGTAGACGTCCATGAAGCGCTTGTCACGCCTGTTGGATCCGTAGAAGAAGCTTTTCTCGTCCCTGCTCCACCCGTAGAAGACCGAACGAATCGTATCGCCGGGGGTCAGGTTTTGCTCCGTCCCGTTCTCGTTTTTAACATACAGATTGTATATCTCGTTTCCCCCGCGATCGCTCATGTAGAGGAACCGCTCGTCTTCCGGTAAGAACGAGAGCGCATATACCGCGTCGTCCTCGGAGAACGTGACCTGTGTTTTCTTTCCCGTCTCGACATCAATCACGTATGCGTTGAACACTCCCGTCTCGTCGGTCGAGACGAGGAGCCGCGACTCGTCGTGCGAGAACGACCCGCCGAATACGTTCACCGTGTTCATGAACTGCTCGATCGAGTACTGCTGCACCTTTTTCGCGCAGCCGGTGAGCAGCAATGCGACGAGGAGCGCGGCGATGACAAGCATTCTTGGTTTCATGGATCAATCCTTTCTCGCGCTGCGCTGTACCGTTTCCGCGACTCGATAATGGTGAGCCGCAATTATATAGAAGGCCGTGCCTCTACGTTAATTATTTATATATAAAATACGACGGTTATTCCATGTTTTTTAGAGAACCGCGTCTTTATCACTCAGCTCGTTGCATTCCCGAAACTCGTTCTATTAATAGAATTATAACCTCTCTTATGATATAATGTTAAAATAATCAAGCACTTGTGTTTTCAATGCCGAAATGTTGGAGTGTTGTTGCTTAACGCGACAGCGCACAGATCTCGAAACGGTACGCGTGTCGGCCGGCATCACATCGATGGGATGCGGCGGCGGTCAGAAGCGGCGCCTATTTCTGCCGCGCCGCCGCTCCCCGGCAGGTGGTGACCGTGAAGGTGCTCCTCGTGAAATGACGACCGCCGTTCTCTGCCTGCGACCGAGTTTCGATCGCACATCCGAAATGACGGGTGGAATACCGTGCCTGCACCGCCCATAGGCGATCTCCTATTGCAGCTCCATGCGATGCGTTGTACGCTCTTCTCTATTAATGAGGCCTTGAGAATCGTGAGAGATGGAGCCTCAGCATGAAGAACAAAGAGATCGCCGCCGCATTCAACGAGATCGCCGATATCCTCGAGCTCCAGGGAAAGAATCCTTTCCGCATCAATGCATACCGGCGCGGTGCGCAGAGTGTCGAGAACCTCTCGAAGGATATCGCGGTCGTCGCCGAATCGGATGCGCTGGGTGATATCCCCGGTATCGGCAAGGATCTCCGCGCGAAGATCGAGGAGTATATCGCAACGGGAGCGATCTCGTTTCTCGCGGAGCTTCGCGAGGAGACGCCCCGCGTTCTCCTCGACATGCTGCGGATCCCCGGCGTCGGGCCCAAGACGGCCGTGCTCCTCTACGATGGGC
>CBFCXB010000142.1:0-6604 GCA_965601905.1 uncultured bacterium
AGGCGGACCGCATCCCCGGCATGCTCCTCGCGTCCGAATTCGATCCGTCCCGGGAGGTGCTTCTTGCCACGCCGCCTCCCGTTGTTCCCGAATCCACCGTGGGGAGCAGCGTGGAAATCACCGAATACGGGCTGAACAGCATCACCGTTCGGGCCCGAATCGAGCATCCCTGTATACTGGTATTCAGTGAAATCGCCTACCCGGACTGGCACGCCCTGGTCGACGGCGTGCGGGCGCCCTTTCTCACGGCGAACTACTGCCTCCGCGCTCTACCATTGACGCGGGGGGATCATGAGATACAATGTGTATTCAGGTCACATGTGTTGATCACGTCGCTTGTCATTTCGATCGTGGTTTTCTGCGTGGTTGTTCTGGTGCCGGTGATTCATACGGTCGCCGCGAGAGGGAGGGATCGGTAGCCGTGGAGTCGCTCATCGTCATTCCGACGTACAATGAAAAGGAAAATATTCGTGAACTGTGTGATGCGATACTCGGCATACGGGACGATATCGGCATACTCGTCGTCGATGATAATTCACCCGACGGGACCGGTGCCATCGTCGACGCCGTCGCCGAGAAAAACAGCCGGGTTCACGTGATTCACCGTGAGGCGAAACTCGGTCTCGGTTCCGCCTATATCACCGGTTTCAAGTGGGCGCTGGCCAATACCGAGGTGAAGTTCGTTTTCGAAATGGACGCCGATTTCTCGCATAACCCCGGTTCGATACCGGCGTTCCTCGAGGCGATACGCGACCACGACCTCATCGTCGGTTCCCGCTACCTGGACGGGATCACCGTTATCAATTGGCCGCTCAGCAGGCTGATCCTGAGTTGTGGGGCGAACATCTATACGAGGATCGTCACCGGTCTTCCACTCAAGGATTCAACGGGCGGCTTCAAGTGTTTCCGGCGCGAGGTACTCGAGCAGTTGCCGCTCGACACGATCAGGAGCGACGGGTATTCGTTCCAGATAGAGATGAACTTCTTCTGCTGGAAGAAAGGGTTCCGGATAAAGGAGATCCCGATCATATTCGAGGACCGCAGGGTCGGCGTTTCCAAGATGTCCCACAAGATCATATGGGAAGCCGCCTTTATGGTGTGGCGTCTCCGGTTCATGAATCCGAGCCGCTGGAAATAAATACCGGAACCGGTTCGTATGGATGTATCGATCGTCATTGTCACCCACAACAGTCTTTCCCCGGTGGTGGACTGTCTGCAATCGTTCGAGGATCACCCCCCGTCCGTTCCGCACGAGATCATCGTGATCGACAACGCGAGCACGGACGGTACACGTGAAACCGTCGCCGGCCGCTTCGACACGGTTCGTCTCGTCGAGAACGGGGAGAATGTCGGGTACTCGCGCGGTGTCAACCAGGGCATTCGACTCTCGGCGGGACGCATGATTCTCGTGTTGAATCCCGATATCGTCGTTGGCGAGGGTTCGGTCGACCGGCTCCTGGCCTTCATGGACCGGACACCCGATGTGGGGATCGCCGGGGCGAAGCTCGTCTATCCCGATGGGCGCCTCCAGTACTCGTGCCGTTCATTCTATACCCTTCGGGCCCTCATCCTGAGGCGGACGTTTCTCGGAAAACTATTTCCCCGCGCGCGCTCTCTCCGCGAACACCTCCTCATGGATTACGACCACGAGACACCGCGACGCGTGGACTGGGTCTTGGGGGCCTGCATGATGGTGCGGCGCGAAGCGATCGAACAGGTGGGCAGGATGGATGAGCGTTTCTTTCTCTACTTCGAGGATATCGACTGGTGTTACCGCATGAAACAGCAGGGCTGGAAAGTCTATTACGTACCGGATTCCGTCATGATCCATCGCTACGAACGTTCCAGCGCGAGATCGATCCTGCGAAGGCCGTTTCTCATTCACATGCTGAGCCTCCTGCGCTACTACGAGAAGTGGAACAGGATTTTCTACTTCCTGCGAAGACACAGGGGGGCGTTGAAAGCGTTCGTTTTCGTGACAAGCGATCTCATCGCGATCAATCTGAGCTTCTTCGCGGCCTATTATCTCCGCGATCTGCTCCAACCGCTGTTCGTCAACAAATTGTACCCGCTGGAGTGGTACTATTTCTTCATTCTTTTCTGTAATCTTATTACCCTGCTGACGTTTCTATTCAGCGGTCTGTACCGGATCCGCCGCGAGACGCTCTGGATAGATGAATTCTTCCGTGCGGCCCGCTCGATTGTTCTCGTGCTCGTGATAATGACGGCGGCGACCTATCTGACGAGGATCAGAATATACTCCCGCATGGTGTTGCTCGGGCAGGCGGTGATCGGGATTATCGCGGTAGCATCTTTTCGCCATATAGTCCGGTCCATCCACCGTGAGTTCGTCCGGGCGCGGTTCGATTTGAAGCGTGTGCTGCTCCTCGGCGCCAGGGATGAAACCGAACGGTTCATATCCACGCTGGCCGCTTCTCCGGAACTGGGCGTCGATGTCGTGGGGCATGTCAATGATGATCCCGACACGCTCGGAACGATCCGCGAGCTTCCTTCGATCGTGGAACGATTCAAGGTGCAGGAGGTTTTCATTCTGCCTTCGTACCAGGGCGGGAGCATGCTGCTGCCGTTTCTGATGCACTCGCGCGGCAGGATGATCCAGGTGAGAATTGTCTCACCCCTCGCACGAATGCTCGGCAGCGGGGTGAGAGTCGAAGAAATAGGCGGTCTCCATGTGTTCTCGGTTGAACGCGGCGGTCTCTTTCTTTTCTGGAGCGGGCTCAAGCGCGTGATCGATTTCGCGGCCGCATTGATACTGCTGCCGATTTCCGCATTTTTCTCCGCGTTTTACCGCTTGTATGGTACAATGTCTCGTCGCGTGCGTTTCTTCCGTGAGACACGCCTATGGAACGGCAGAGAGGTTCATTGGCCCCGCGGCGTGAAGGTGGGGGGCGGTGAGGTATCCGATTTTCTCAAGTACGAGCTGTTCGTTCTCGTGCTGGGCGGCCGGCTGAGCTTCACCGGGCCGCCCCCGGCGCTTCCCTCGTGGCCGATGGGCGAGATCGCGGGGAAGACCTCGATGTTCCAGGCGGGGATAACGGGCATCTGGCGGATTTCATCCAGCGCGGACTGGAGGACCGCCATTGAAAACGAGATGCTCGAAATGCAGAACTGGTCGTTCACCAGGGAAATCATCATACTGGCCCAATCGATCCCCGCGCTCGTCGCCGGGACCTACCCGGACTGGTTTTACAACGACAGGAGGACCTCGTGAAAAGGTTCATTGTATGCGGCCTCATCGTGGGAGTGCTCGCGTGCGGGGCCTCGGGCGCGGCCGGAGAGAACTGGCACGTACACTACAATGCGAGCGCCGTCAAGCGGATAACGTGCATCGGGGATAGCCTCTGGTGCGCGACGAATGGAGGGATCCTTCTGATCGATGTCACCGACTCGACGGTCACGCAGTATATCGACGGCCTCGGATTCCGATCGAGCCGCATGAGCGCGGTCACGGTCGACCGGAACGGGAGTGTCTGGGCGGGTTTCGTATCCGATGGCGTGGTGCGGATTGATAATATAGACTCGGATCCATTCGTGCAACAGTACAGCGCCGCGAGAGAGCTGCTCCTCAGTGACAGCATCACCGCGCTGGCCGCCGTCGGCGAGGATGTCTATTACGGCTCCACCAACGGCGTGGCCAAGTTCTTCGACAATTTCCATTCGCGGGAACCGGGCCTGACCGACGAGCTCGAGGGAGTGCTCATCAACGATCTCTTCCTACGGGGTGATACGCTCTGGATCGGCTCCGAAAACGGTGTGGTGCTGTTCGATCGGAACACCCTGTTCGATACCCTGTTCGCCATCGGTCCCGTCTACTCACTCTGCGAATTCGGGGGGTACATACACTGTGCGGGAGACAGCGGTGCGCTGGTATATGACGGAATGGAATGGCTGCCGCTGCGGCCCTCGTGGACGGTGAACCCGCTCGCCATCGCGGCGGGGGGCGGTGAGCTGATCTGTGTGTCGAACGAGCGGGCGTGGCGGTGGACCGGCGCGTACTGGGCGGGAATCGACGCCGGTGGGATGAAGACTCTGTTCAACGAGAAATACCGCATCCGCTGGAGTAATATTCTCACGACCGTCGCCGTTGACGGGAGGGGGACGCCGTGGGTGGGCGGTGTATTGGGAAACCTCAATCGTGGTGTGTACGTCGCCGGTTACGTGGACGGGCAGTGGCAGATCAAGGCTCCTCCGCTCATAGCCCATAACAGTATCGTCCGGCTCGATATCGCACCGGGGAGCGGTGTGTGGGTCGCCACGTCACTGTTCGGAATCAGCTACCTCTCCAACGATCGTGCCGTACAGAACTACACGGCGATGCGCCGGGACGACGCTTCCGATCCGGCACGGATCTCCAATATCTACAACAACCTCGCCATTCTCTACGATTCTCGAGGGTATCTCTGGTGCAACTCCATGAACTTCGATCTCGACATGCTGAAGGTGAACGATCCGCTTGAGACGGCGGATGACGAATGGGCCCATTTCTCGATCGAGGAGGGTGGATCGATCACGTCGAACCGCTTCGTGCGCGCCATGGAAGATCCCGCAGGAAACCGCTGGTTCCTCTCCGACGATGAGAAACAGGAGTTACAGATCTGGGGGATCAACATCGCCAGCGCCGACACGACCGGCTGGCTGAGCATCAATCCGCTCACCGTACCGGAGATGGAGTGGGGGAGCGTGTTCGATTGCGCGTTCAGCGATCAGAGCGTGTATCTCGCACTACGCGATTATGGTGTGAAGGAGTGGGTCACCGGGGGATTCGATTGGGAATCGTTGACCTTTACGGAAGATGACACCTGGCGGACGGTCATCGGTCCCACACAGTTGGCGAGCAAGGTTCTCTGGGCGATAGAGATCGATGCTTCCGGCGCCCTGTGGCTCGCTACATCGAGCGGTGTCGTCCGATACCGTTCCGGTGTTGTCGATTCATTGACGAAGAAGCAGAGTTTCAGCGATGAGGGCCTCATCGGTTCCATCGTCTACGATCTCGAACTCGACCGGTACGGTGCGATGTGGATTGCCACCGAATCCGGACTGAACAGGATCACCCCCGATGGAACGATCGAAGCATTCACCACGGAACAGCAGTGGAAGGAAATGCAGTTCATATACCCCAGTTCCGTGATATCCCCCCTTCCGGCGGCGACCTGCACGGCGCTCCGGTACGATGCAGAGACGAACATACTCTGGATCGGCACGAGCGACGGCCTGGCGAGTCTCGATATAGCACCGCCGGCACTGGAGGATATACCGTTGTCCGAGATGGTGCTCTATCCCAATCCCGTGCATGTCGCCCGCGGCGATCAGGTCCTTCGGATATGGCGGATCTCCGCGCCGGTGAACGTCCGTGTCTACACCATCGAGGGCGAGCTGGTACATGAGGCCAGTAATGTCGCCGAGGGAGATATCGCGTGGGATCTTCTGACCCTGAACGGCTACAGCGTCCGCTCTGGCGTGTACATCGTCCACATCGGCAACGAGCAATTCTCGGAGGTCAGAAAGGTCGCGGTGATTCGGTGAATGAGGATCGTGCGAAGGTGGTGCTGATCGTCGGCGCCGGCGAGGCGGGGCGGATGGTCGCCGCCGAGATACGGGGGCATCGGGAGCTTCGTACTGTCGTGGCGGGGTATCTCGATGACGACCCGGCTCTCAGCGGCCGTACGGTCGATGGGATTCCAGTCCTCGGGCAGACTGCGGAGCTCGAGGCGATACTTTCACCATACGGTATTGACGAGATCATTATCTCGATACCAACTGCGCCGGGGCGCTTCGTACGCGATATTGTGAAGCGCTGCCGTCGCGCCGGCGTACCGTTCAAGATCGTCCCCGGTATTATGGAGATCATCAAGGGCGCCGTACACATCGAGCAGATTCGTGAGGTGCGGGTGGAGGATCTGCTTGGGAGGGAGACGGTCGATCTCGACATCGCATCGGCGAAGGAGGTGCTCGCCGGCAAGCGCGTGCTCGTAACGGGTGCGGGCGGCACCATCGGCAGCGAGTTGTGCCGGCAGCTTGCAAAGGTCGAGCCCGCCGAGCTGATCCTGCTCGGCAGGGGCGAGAACAGGATATTCGACATCGAGGATGAGCTCACCGCCTTTTATCCCCGTCTTGCAGTGCGCGTCGTGATCCAAGACCTTAGGGAATGGCAGCGGGCACTGCAAACGATCCGGCGTGTACGACCCGAGATAATCTACCATACGGCGGCGCACAAGCACGTTCACTACATGGAGCGCGATCCCGATGAGGCCGTAATCAATAACGTTGCGGTGAGCAGCCATTTGATCAGGGCGGCGGAGCGTTGCGGCACTGAGCGCTTCGTATTCATATCGACCGACAAGGCGGCAAATCCGACGGGGGTTATGGGAGCAACGAAACGGGTCATTGAACTGTATCTCCGCGGCAGGAATGCGGGGAACACATGCCGTTTCATGACGGTGCGTTTCGGCAACGTGATCGGCAGCACGGGAAGTGTCGTACCCCTCTTTCTGAAGCAGATCGAGAGGGGCGGCCCGGTCACCGTCAGCGATCCACGGGCAACGCGGTACTTCATGACGGTGAGGGAGGCGTCGCTGCTTGTGAT
>CBFCXB010000143.1:0-6601 GCA_965601905.1 uncultured bacterium
GATTGACCGCACCGAACACCCATGCTTGCCAGTATGATGTTCTGCCGGCGATAAACATGAGCGCGAAGGTTAGGATGCAAATAGCTGTCGTGCCGGTAAGCAGAAAGGAGCGATTCATGTTCACCGCCTATTCCCGTGATTGCTTCTTTTTTATCAGGCCGAGTCGTCTCCCCATCTTGATTATCCCTCGTCCCATACCCGATATCTGCCATACCTGGGTCCAATCGGCCCAATTCGGGTCCTTTTTCAGTTTGAACCATTCGCGGGCCTCGGGGATGGACGAGGTGGTAAAGAGTATGTTGATTATGAAAGCATAGATGACGATATAGACATCGTGTGTCCTGAACCACAGCCACGGGATTATTAACCAAAGGCCTGCCATATAGGTAAAGTAGAGGTCCCGCAGCACGGCTATGCCGAAAAGCATGCCGCCGATTGCCGCGACAAACACGCCGATCCAGTCGATGGCGAAGATGCCGCCATAGGCGGCGGATATTCCCCTGCCACCGCGGAACCTATGATACAGCGGCCAGATATGGCCAACCATGCCGAACGTTGCCGCGATGAGGTAGTAGTGGGTCCCCGGGAGCAGACGTTTCAGAAGGAAGGTTGGGATAAATACCTTCAGCACATCCAGTACATATGTCATGAAACCATATTTCGCGCCTAGTGTGGCAGAGATCGTTGTCGCGCTGACGATTCCAACCACCAGCTTTTTATCGCTGCCCTCGATGCCCATCTCAATTTTCTCCGGTAATTTAAAGCCGGGTTTGAAAATGGCCGTGACAACGCGTCCGGATGATATAGATCCGAGCAGATAGCCGCCTACTGCGGTGGCTAGTACTAATCGGATATCCATTACAGGTCTCCTTCTCTTTCAAGTGTAAGCTCGGAATACACTCTGCCAGTGTTTCCATCAACGGTTACCGGTTGGCCGTTGCGAAGCAGCCGTGTTGCGTCTTTGACACTGACCACGGCGGGGATGCCGTATTCACGGGCTATGATCGCGCTGTGTGAGAGTTGTCCTCCCGTCTCGGCTATGAGGCCGCCAATGCTCGGGAACAGCGGCGTCCAACCCACATCGGTAAACGGTACGACGAGAATATCTCTCTTAGACAGCGGGCGGTGCACGTCGGCAGGATCTTCGACTACGACGGCATAACCGTGGGCGATTCCCGCGCTGCCGATGATGCCGGACAGACACGATGTGGGTTCGTGTGATTTTTGCACCTTGGCTGCAGATTCATCGCAGATGATATCGTCCAACTCTAGTTTCTCGTTCTCCAAGAGTTCATTTTTTCTTTCTCGAATGGTTGCCTGTATAATCGACGGGTCGAGAGTTCCGCTTACCATGCCGGCGATTTCCTCGAATTCGCAGAAAAATATCTCATCCCACACCTGTAATGCGCCGAGACTGACGAGACGCTCGCCAATAGTGGAATATATCCTCCGCATCTGGTACACATCTTCGGACATGTAGAAGCTCATTCGTTCCCGGTAATCCAGATATCGCAGGGTCGAGGTAAGTAGCTTTCTGAATATAAACCGCTTGAATATGTTTAGCCGCGATGTAATAAGAGATTCGGTATTTTCACGAACCGCTCGGGCGCTTTCGTTACCATCGTTCCGAGATAGTGTCGCCAACCTACCGATCCCATTCCAGATGACGTGAGGGGTTTCCTTCCATGGGGGTACAGAGAAGTCGGTTCCATGCGTGCTGAGGAATCCGTACCGGTCCATGAAGCGATCGAAAGCGTCGACAATCTCTCTGCCCGCAGTATCTTCAAGGAGGCGCGCACGGATTGATTCGTCATCGCCGTCAATCAGCAGATCGGGCAGTGATCGATCGAGTTTTTTTACCTGGCTGCTGATATTTCTTATCACAACGTTCGGTTCGAGCGATTTGAGACCGCGTCTGCCCGTGAGCAGATTGTTCGGATCGACATGGGGCACCCGGTCCCCGATGTACTTCTTGAGCAGCTTATTCCTAATGGTCATATTCATCGCACTGATCCACATGTACCATTGGGTCTCGCCGTGCGCGTGACGGAGTTCCCGTGCCGCATCGAGCAAGGCGGCCGCGTCGCATTGAGACAATTTCCTGGAGCGAAACGATTTCAGCCGCTTTTCATGCGAAGAAAGAAACGACTCTACCGCGTCGGCATAAAAGCCGTACCTGAGTATGAATACCGTCATCCTGAGCATCGAACGCACAAGGCGCTGCGAGAATCTGAGGCGCGGCTTTTCTGCGAGTTCGTCGAGCACGACCATTTCAAAGAAATTCGAAGGAAGCCCCAGCTGCGTCATGAGATCGCTCACGAAGGTCACATTTACGTAGACTCTCGAATGAATCAGTTTCACGATCCTCTTGTAGTCGATTTGTCGTGTGCCGAGGAGCGCTGTGAAGATGCGGCCGAATACATTACCGGTCATGTCGATAATATTTGTGGACCAAAGAAGCGGTTTTATCAAGCCGGGCGTCATATTCGATACGAGTTTGTTGGAAAATATTTCCTTGCCCGCCAGGCTGGTGATCGGTCGGGCCTGAAGTATATGGAAGGTTGTTCCGTCCCACGCCCACTCAACATCCTGAGCTGTGCCGGCCTCTGAGCTAATGCGTCGTACGATTTCGGCGAGTTCCAGTATATTATCGGCTTCGGGTTTCCCGTTCGCCGAAGTAATCGAACGCTCCACCAAGAGCTTTCCTTGCGCGGTAACGACGTACCTGTCGGGATCGACCGTGCCTCCTGCAACGGCGGCTCCAGCACCGGGTGCCCCTTCGATGATAACACAACGTCGTCCCGAATGGGGATCGGCGCTGAATGCGACACCTGCATACATCGCCGGAATCATGACCTGAACGAGGACTGCGGTCCTAAAATCGTATGCGGCAATTGTAGAGGATGAATCACTCAATTTCTGCGCGTAGCTACTGAGGCGATCAGAGAAGGCTGACGCGATGCACCGTTTTACCGCGATAAGAAGTGACTCCTCCGTGGTGATGTCGAGAAAGGTTTCAAGCTGTCCGGCGAACGATGATTCCGCGCCGTCCTCTGCAATCATAGAAGACCTGACTGCGACTGGTGTGCCCAGTGTGCGGTATGCCTCGATAATCTCATCTGCAATATTATCCGGGAGGTCACTTTGCACGATGCGGTCGAGGATATCGGCCCGCTGCGCTGCTGTTAGGTCTCTTGCAACCGGCGTGTCTCGAAGAACCATGCCCACGATCCGGTCGAACGCCTCAACCGAAACGACGAAAGCGTGGGGGACGTTGAATCCTGCCGATTGCAGCATCGCGAGGCTTGAGGCCTTGATACCGAACATATTGCTCTGCCCCACGATTCTCTCGGACAGCTTATACACAAATTGGTCCATGGTCCACATGTCTATATATCAATGACTATATGGTAATTATATCATACATTTACAGATTGCAGGATTGAAATGTATTGCACTGTATTCGCTCGGAGAAGGGGGGTGTAGCTTTTAAACCTGCCTTACAAACAGGGCGTCCCAAGGGCGATAAATGCTACAAGAACAGGTTTCTATCGTATAATTCAACTCTTGCGGGATAATTGAACGGGGGAATTAGCGGCAGATTGAGGTGGTGGTAGCTGATGGGCACCAGTTTTGAGGTCAGATTTCTTCAATAATACCTGAAAATGCTTTTAAGGGGAGATTACTCGAATAAGGGTAACTGCAAGTATGGCAAAGCGGACGACATTTTCAGAAGATGGTATGAGAAGGCCAACCTCCGATCGGGATACCATGCTAACATGGTTCCCAGTGTTTTAAACGGACTCGTTAAACGGTCCAAACAAAAGAGGCTGGCCGTGAGTAATGATAGCACAGTTTGAGCGGGGATCGATATAGGAGATCGCTACTGTGAAATCGCCGTGCTGGACGAGGCTGGCGACGTGAGTGAGCAAACTCGAATCCGCACCACCCCCAAGGCATTCGAACGGTACTTCAAAGGCAAATCGCCTATGCGGGTAGCCATGGAAGTGGGAATCCACTCTCCCTGGATCAGTCAGCTCCTCAATAAGATGGGCCATGATGCGCTGGTGGGCAACGCCTGCAAATTGAGCCTGATATATAAAAACGATCAAAAGAGTGACGATGTCGATGCCGAACTTCTGGCACGCATTTGCCGTTTCGATCCGAAGCTGCTGTACCCGATCAACCATAAGGACAAGTCGGCACGTGCTGTTTGGACTGTCATTCGTTCCCGGGATGTGCTGATCCGGGCGCGGACCAGGCTGATCAACCACGCCCGTGGAATAGTCAAACCCTTTGGCCATCGGTTGCCAAAGTGTTCCCCGCTACGGTTGGTCAAACTTGGGTCCGAGGTTCCAGAGCCGCTCCGGCCTGCTCTCGTACCGATACTCAATACGATAGCTCAGCTCAATGCCCAGATCTATTCGTACAACAAGGAGATCGTACGGATGGGAAAAGAGCAATATCCCCAAGCGGAGTTGCTGCAGCAAGTACCTGGTGTCGGCCCGATCACGGCGTTAACGTTCATGCTGACAATCGGTGATCCCTGGCGGTTCCCTCGTAATCGTTCCGTGGGAGCTTATCTGGGATTAGTTCCGCGACGCAGCCAGACCGGAGAAAGTGATCCTCAGTTGTCGATCACCAAGTCCGGGAGCCGGTATCTGCGGCGCTTGCTTGTGCAATGCGCTAACTACATCCTGGGACCATTCGGCCCCGACTGTGATCTGAGACGCTGTGGTGAGCGAATCGCTTCACGTGGAGGCAAGGACGCCAAGAAACGTGCCCGGGTAGCAGTGCCCCGCCGGCTTTCGGTGATGCTGCTTAGTATCTGGAAAACAGCGGAAATGTACGATCCGTTTCACGGGTCGAAAGACGAGGAAAGCTCTGCAGCCTAAGACACAGGCTGCTCGAGAGATACTTTAACTGCCACCGGCAGTGGTGAGGACCGAGCCTGACCGCAGGGTCCAGGTGACCGCGACCTGTCGCTTTGTCCGCCAGGATTATGTTCCTGACGAGGCAGCTCAGAAGATGGCGGCGCCTGACCCAGTCGGACCCCAGAGTGCACCGAGTCAGATGATAGACTCACAAAGAGTGCGGATGGAAGGATGGCGTGCAGGCGGCCTAAACTTATTTATGCAACGCAGTCGAAAACTGTCTTGACATGGGGGTGCCTTCTCATGGAAGCAACAGGAGTTTTTAGGAAGGACAAAGCGATTATCGCAGATTATAAATAATAATTCAAACTAATTGAAGTCGAGACAAGCTGCTTGTAACGTGCGGAGAATCAGTCTGCCTCAAGCATCTTTACAATATCCATCCCGACATTCATTCCTGACGGAAAATCATAATTCGATAACACAATCACGTCAGATGATGTTTGAAAATCAATCGAAATGAAAGCGCATATTCCAGGTGCCGCACCGGCGATACGATACGGCCTCTCCGGTGGAATGAAGGAGTCACCGAGAGCGCCTTCGAAGCGATGCAGGTAATACGCCGTATACTCGGGGCTCAAAAGCTTGAAGCTTCGCAACGCCCCGCCAAACTTCAATAAATCTTCCACCGTTGAATACCCGCCGCCGGTCGGCGTGCCCCGCGGCGGCAGTGAATACATGTTGTTCCACTCGTACCCCGTCCCCTCCCTGCCGGCTCTATTCATGTTTGTATACCCCATGGCGAGATTATCGACCGGCCCGTCCTTATCATAGGAATCGGAGTTTGTCATCCCGGCGGGTTCGTAAATGTTCTTCCGTATATACTCGTAATAATCCATCCCGCTCACCGACTCTATGACGGCCCCCGCCACAATGAATCCCGTATTGCAATGTTGAAAGTTCGCTCCCGGCTCGAAATCGAGTGGGATATCCTGTATGAATTCCATGTAATCCGAAACGCTCCGCAGGCGAGTAATGTGACTGAGGAAGTGATCGTTGGACCAGTAGTCACCCCAGCCCGAGCGCATGTTCAACAAATGCCGAATCGTGACTTTTTCCGCGATCTCACCGGAAAACATATCGAGATACTTGCCTATCGGATCGTCCAGGGACAACTTTCCCTTTTCCATCAACTGAACTATCGCGATTGCCGTAAAGGCCTTGTTGCATGATCCAAGGTTGAACTTAGTGTCGATCTTGTTCGGAACCTCGAACCGTTTTGAGGCATACCCATAGGCTTCGCTAAATATCGGGTCGCCATCCTGCGCGATCAATACCGTACCGGAAAATTCATTCAGCCTTTCCTTTTCGCGGAGATATTGCTCCAACTCTTCCAGATCCGAGAATTTTGCATCCGACTTCGCCATCGCCTCGCCTTCTCCCGGCGCATCCCTATCTTTTTCCATCTCCTCGTAATTATCAGGCTTGGATCCCGGCATCAATCCCATCGATGCTATTCGATGCGGCTCGTCAGGCTCAACTTGTATGATCAGATTCAACCATGCATCTCTTTTCTCTGCCTTCAGCACTATGTTTATAAATCTTTGCCAGAAAACCCCATGCTTTCAAGCATGGGGATGAATGGCATGAGCTCGAAGGACTGCTATGCAGGTCTGAGAGATAAATGTATAATCCGCCCATATGGGTACGAAGAGCACATATTGGAC
>CBFCXB010000144.1:0-6598 GCA_965601905.1 uncultured bacterium
GGTTGCACCGGACAGCAACACGATGAGCACGACGACGATCGCGGCGATGCCCAGCGTTATCGCATGGCCCGTATACGGCCCCTTGAATCCGTAGTAGAAACAGGGAGGCCAGTCGAACCAGACTCTCGGTTTGACATCGACCTCGAGATCCGCTTCGATTCCCTGCTCCGCGAGGCTCATCACCGGTTGTATCCTCTTATCGGGAGTCCGCAGCCTGAGCTGCCGTACATCCTTGATTTCCTTGCCGTAGAACTTGTGCTTCCCGCGGACCTCTTCCAGCTTCTCCCCGATCTGCCCGATGAGTGGTTCGCTCGGGCTCACCGCCACCGTCTCCTTGATTCGAAGCGTTCTGCGCCTGCCGAAGAAGATCCTTCGCTGATCAGCCGGATCATCGGCTATGATATGCATGCAGAAGTTGATCTGGGAAGCGAGGTAGCGAATGATGATGTTATCGTGTTCCTTGATGCCGGGCGCCGCCTGGTTTATGGGTAGTTTCGTATTCAGGCGTGCACCGTTGTACTCGACGATGACGTTCTGCGCGGTGGCTTCCGGGTGCAACAGCCCCTTCTCCTTGGCCTTCGGAACGATATTCGCAAGGTTCTCCTCGATGGTGACGTTGTCCTCGAAGGTGGTAAACGCCTTCCGGTCATGCCCGGCTGCATCCCTGTATACGATCTTGAAAAGTCCCATTCAAACCATTCTTTCGTTTAGGGGTTTACCTTATATGATGTCCAAATCCTCGATGATTTGCTGGAGCTGCTCCAGCGACCGGCTCAGTATCGGTTCCGTGTTAATGCAGAGATCTTCCCAGGTCAATCCCTTGATGTCCGGACGTCTCGCGTAAAACTTCGGCAGATTCTCCTCCCCGTATGCCCGTGCGAAGTACTGCTCGTGCCAATCGGCGAGGGGGTACATCAAATCGTAGAATAATACCGCGGCGCTGAACTGCTCCAGATTCTGGATCAGTCCTACCTTGGTGAGCAGAAATGTCCTCAAGACGAGGATATCCATGGCTTTGAAAAGGAGCTCGCCGTCCAGTTCCCCCATCAAGGCCTTGGTCTGATCGGTACGCTTCCGCGACACCTCGCTGATGAGCGTATGGAACAACCTCAACAGGTCATCGATATCGCCGCCGAATGCGCGGACATGTTCGAGCTGTAGAACCGGCGGTATGTAATCCTCTCGCAGCTTGATCTCGGTACCTGCGTTCTCGAGGAGTCCAAGCGCGACGTAGTCGACGAATGCATTGTGGATGTTCGATTTATATTGTGATACCTCAATGAGTTCCAATCCCACCGCCGGATACGCGAGCTCGATCTCCTCCGAGGTGGCGGCCACGCCCTCCTGCTGCATGAACCGCCCTACCTGGTAGTCGACCTTGAGTCCGCGCCGGACCTCGGGCCGGGCGGCTACGACGTACTCACCGGGCGGGAAACTGTCCTTTTGTTGAACTACCTTGAGATGCGGCACCGGCCACCCGAGACGCTTCCCGCTGCTTTCAACCCCGATGAAAAGCTGCCCGCTGGGTGTCAGGGCCTTTATGGTCCGGGGGAGTTTGAAGGTGATCCCCACCGTTTGCTCCTGGTGGTTGACCTCCGTGATCTCGACGGGATGCATCCGGGCACTGATCGACGTATCGACATCGATGATGCCCGGCTGACGCATATGGAGACGCTGCGCCTCCGCGAATAGGTGGTTCGATCGCTGGTCGGCGTGCGAGAAATGCAGTTCGTTGACCAGCAGACCATCATACCAGTTTACGCCTAATATTCTTTCGATCGTATCACGAATCATAAGTTCCCTTTTTGCAGCTCTTTTTGTCACCATAATAGAATCACGCACCCGATCGGGTTACGTCAACAAATTTCCGGAGAATCCTATATTCAACAACTCGAGTTGTCAAGATATTTTACGCCTTTCCGGCGGATCGCAAATAACCGCATAACTATTTGTCTCGTTTGAAGATTCGTGTTCGGCGAATCGGAACCGGCAGGCCGACGCATTCATACATTTATAGAGCGGAAATAGCTGTGCGACGCCACGATACCTCATCCGGAACCGCCCGTCGTAATGTACGCGCCCGTGGCACGGCCTGCACGGGATCACGCGGTATTGCCTAGAGCACCACGCCGTAGCTTTCAGTGAACGCCTCTCGTGCGTAGGCTTCCGATGCATAGCCGAATCCCTTGTCCCCCCACGACGTACCCCAGCTGTTTCGCACGATGAAGCGACTCCGCGTATATCCCACCAGGGCGATCGCGTGCCCTCCGCGGGCGGTGTCGGATTTATAGACGTCGAGCTTTCCCTTGTTATCCGTGGCGCCGTACCAGGCATCATCAACGTCGAGCCGCGTGAGGATCGGTCCGTTCGTGGCGATCCACCTGCGCCAGTCGTCCGGATTTCCGCCCAGGTTGAAGTAGCTCGCTATGCGTCTCTGCGCGGCGAGGGCATAGAACGTCATCGCCCTCCCGCCGTACAGCGCGCCGGTGGCGAAGGGGAGCGTCGAGTCGAGCACGACGCCGAACTTCCGTGCAATATCGAGGGCGGCCTTCAGACTCGTACCGTCCAATTCGATAAAGGTCGTCGGGCGGGAATCGAAGATATCGGTCTCCTACGCCGCCATCCACACGTAGCGCACGGAGAGCACCTTGTTTTTCACGAGACGGTCGGCCTTCACGAAATGCCATCGCAGGACCGAATCGGCCGCCGCCCAGCCCACGCACGAACCGGTTGCGCCCTGGTCCCCGACCTTCCACCAGCTCTTCCGCAGATCCTTGGAGGGGGGAATCGCCGGCTCGGCCAGCAGACCGGCCTCTTCGGCGCTATCCATCGGCCAGTCGTCTTCGATGTCGCGCGAGGGCTCGCAGTTCAGTATGTACTTCGAGAACGACTTCATGGTTTTCTTGGCTCGTTTTGACTTAGGCACTATATCCTCCTTGGAGTTGAGCGTTCACATTCTCATTCTCCGCCACTGAAAGTTGATGATCATTGATGTGGAATCCCCGGAAGAACCGTACATTCGCCGCTGCCTGTGGTCAACATCTTTTTCACGATTACATGCGGGGCGGCGTCTGGCCGGAGCTGTGAGGTACGATCCGTATCCCCTTTCAATCCCTCTCGCTCAACACATTCTCGAGCGTCTCGAGGAACGCCTCGATATCCGCGCGGTCGATCGTCAGGCTCGGATCGAGCCGCAGCACATGTACATTCGGCCGCCGGCCCACGACGAATCCCCGGTTTATAAGCTCCCGGTGCACCCCTGTCGTGAACGAGTTTTCCGCATCGTCCTCGAGCTCGATCGCCGCCATAAGTCCCCGTCCGCGTATCTCCCTGATCCGGCCGTCGCGAGCCTTGATCTCATCCAGCCCGGTCATGAGGAGCGATGAAATCTCCCCGCTCCGCTCGATCAATTTCTCTTATTGTATGATCCGGATGACCTCCCGCGCGACGGCCGCCCCGAGCGGATCGTTCTGATGGGACTGGGCGTACATGACCGGCCTACCGCCCAGCCGCTGCACGACGCGGGGCGAGAAGACCGTCACGCTGATAGGATACCCGTTGCCGATCCCCTTGCCGATGGCGACGACATCCGGCGAGATACCGTAGTGCTCGTGGCCGAACCATTTCCCCGTCCGGCCGACGCCCGTCGTGACCTCGTTGACGAGAACGAGTCCGTCGTTTTTACTTAACGTATCGACGATGCTGCGGACCAGTTTCTCCGGTGGAAACCTGACGAGGCCCGAGGAACTGCCCGGCTCGAGGAGAAATCCACCGATCCGCGCAAATGGGATTGTTGCCCAATGGTCGCAGTGCTCATTGCATTCTTTGGTATCCGGGCATCCGGCGCATGCAAACCAGTCGAACGAGAACCACTCGTCCTGCGCCCTCCGCATCGCCGATCCGTAGGCGCCGAAGTAGGAATCCGCCATCGTCATCATGAGCGGCCGACCGGCGATCATTTGAGCCACCCGGACGCCATACTCGACCGCCTCGCTGCCCGAGCAGAGAAACACGCACCTGCCGTCTTCGAGTTCCAGCAGGGCGAGAACCTCACGGGCGGTCTCCTCCACGATTCCGCTCGAGTAATTGAAACCGTTGTGGCAAATACGAGCGGACTGCTCGGCTATGACGCGGAGTATCCGCTCGTTCCCGTGCCCGATCGATGTGCACCAGACGCCGGACTCGAGATCGACGTACCGCGTGCCCTTGGAGTCGTAGAGATAGCAGTTCTCGGCATGGACGATGTCTGTGAGGAGCAGCTCGTGACCGGGATACCAGATGATGTGGCTCATACATTCCTCCATCTAGAAGAGCATCGCTTTGTGTAATTCGATCTCTCGTTTTTCACCCTGGGTCATTGCCTCTATCGTTATCGATTCCGTCTTGTCGTCGCTTAACAAATTAATCAAGTCTATTAAATTATTCTGTGTTACTTTTTGTCCGTTGAAAGAGAGAATAACATCCCCGGCATTGAGTTTTGCCTCATCCGCCGGGGAGCCTTCCCAGATCCCTTTTATGATCACTTCGCCTTCCTCCGGCAGATCGGGATTGAGTCCTATGGAATATCTATTATCCTTGAATTTCATATCGTCATAGGGGATCATCAACAATTCATCCTTGGGATAATTGAATATCAATGTGAATTGAGACAGGAAATTATTCCCGATGAGCGGCATTGAAAGCATCCGAGGTATTTGCCCGAAGAGGCATACGGCATTTTGTAATTCCAGATTCTCGATCTTGAATAATTTCAGGCGCGCGAGATAATTGTAATCCACCGTGGTCCCGGGCCACTCCTCCATGAGTCCCCTTGATTTGATATACTCGTTCATGCCGGCGTTTTTATATTCTTCGAACGATTCCAACGGCAATACGAGCGTATTGGGCTGCCCCGTATCGATCATGGCCTCGATGCTCTTTTCTCCGATTTTGCAATCGATGATGGGTGCGTTGTTGACCGGATGGTTCCGGAATTTCAAATAGAGCCCATCCGCGGACTGCTCCAGGGAGGTCGTATCGCCGGAGAAGGTGATTTCGTGTGCTTTGAAATCAAGAGTGACGGTATATCGCTCGAGCAGGTTCGAGCCGATGATGCCGTGGAGCGGCGTACCCAACGCATCGAAGCGCTGAAAATCGAACGTCGTGAAGCAAAAGATATTTTCTATGCGAAAACCGCTCAGGTCGAGTGTGTTGACCTTCGCCATCATGCCCTTCTGCTTGAGCTCGAGGGCCGCGGCGACCTCCTTGTCAATAAATGTAACGCCTCCCGTGTCGACTATTAAGTTATATTTATCCTCCGAGCCGTTGATATTCCCTTTAACGATTATCAGGTGCCCCAGCATTTCAAATGGGACGGTATGATCTTGGTTTTTTTGGACGGCGGCGATACCCTCGGCGCCGGCGATGCCGTGAGGGCAATGCGCCGTGATGATTGCGAAAATAAAATAAACAACTAACGATCTTTTCATATCACTTCTCCTTCCAAACGGTTTATACGAACGAGCCTCGAAGCCTAGGAATCATCATGCTCGAGACGTCGGCTGAAGCTTACCACATCGTCTTCCTGGAATCCGATTTCTTTGTAGAAGGCGATGGCCTCCAGATTGTCCCGTCGAATTTGAATGTTGATCTTGGGACACCCCAGCTCCGTGAGCCGTTTCCCGACGTAGGACATGAGACTCCGGCCGTAACCCTTGCGACGGCAGGACGGATCCACCGCGAGATAGTTGACCCATCCTCGATGGCCTTCGTATCCGGCCATTGCCGCGGCGACAATCGTGCCGTCCACGACACCGACGAGAAACAGCTCTCGCTGGACCCGCAGCTTCCGGGCGATGTCCTTACGCGGATCGTTCCATGGACGGATCAGGCCGCATCGCTCCCAGAGATCTATCACGGCATCTTCGTCGGATTCCTTGAAGGGTCTGATCTGCATACCTCTACATAGCGCCTCATTACTGGTGAGTACAATGAAAAATGGCCGGGAGGGAGATAGCCGGGGCGGGGTGCGATGCATCGATCAGCGGCGATTGGCGCAGTCACGAGCGCGGGACCTTATCCTATGTTAGGGATTGCACTTTCTCCTCAATGCAAGGACACCGGCAAGAATCGCCCATACTCCCGCCGTGTAGCAAAGCAGCAGGCCGGCCGTACCGACGTAGATCGCCCCAGCTACTGCGCCAAGGTGCCCAAGGACAATCGTCAGAATCCCTCCGAGTACAGCAGGCCACCCCGGCGTTCGTTTGTAGAGCGGGGCGAGCGCGAAAACGATGACAAGCCCGATGACGAACGCTCCAATACCCGCGATTATCCCGACGTGACCCATTTTGCCACCGGGATAGGCATCCTAGTAGGTCGCCCCGATTCGTACCCCGAGGTACGTATTCACGACGCCGCTTATCGTGATTAACCAACCGCCGATCGCGACCAATCGTTTTGGGATTCTGAGGTCCATGCGCTACCTGGGTAGTTACATCGATCTAATGCCAGCATCAGCAGCGGCTGCGTTCGACGCCACGCCAGCGGTCGTGAGCCGCATGCAGCTGTTCGGCGATGCACTCGTCTTCCTTGACCGCTGTCGCTACGGCCATGTATACAG
>CBFCXB010000145.1:0-6586 GCA_965601905.1 uncultured bacterium
CGGGCGCGCGTGAGCTGCGATCGTGGCTGCGGCAGCCGTCACGTAATATGCGTACCATCACGGAGCGCCTGGACGGTATCGCCGCATTCCATTCGGACCAGGTGACTATCCGGACGCTGAGGCGGGCGCTCCAGCGGTTTCCCGACATCGAGCGTATCATTTCGCGGATATCGACGCGCAAGTCGGGACCGCGTGAGCTCCTCGCCCTCGCCGAGGCACTCGGCCGGATACCCGATATCGAACGTATAGCGAGGGATGTCGACTCGCCGATCATTGCAATGCACCGTGAGGACCTAAGGGAACCGCCCGCCGCCTTGCAGCTCATCCGTGACGGCATCGATCCCGAGGGCCCCGCGAAGCTCCGCGAGTGTGGCGTTATACGGAAAGGTTTCGACGGGGAACTCGACCGTCTGATAAACGAATCGGAAGCGGGAAAACGCTGGATCGCCTCCCTTCAGGAGAGGGAGAAGAAACGGACGGGAATCGCTTCGCTCAAGGTCGGCTACAACAAGGTATTCGGTTACTACATCGAGGTTTCGCGCGTTCACGACACGAAGGTACCCGACGACTTCATCACCAAACAGACCCTCGTTTCGTCTCAGCGGTATGTCACCGAGGAACTCAAAGGGAGGGAGCAGACGATTCTCACCGCCGATTCACGCCGTCTCGAACTCGAGAGAAAGATATTCGATGATATCTGCGAGCGGATTACACGAGAAAGCGCGGTACTCCAGAGAATTGCGAGGTCGGTGGCAATTCTCGATTTACTCGCTTCACTGGCGGAACTCGCCCTCGAGCGCAACTTCTGCCGCCCTGAATTCAACACGGGAAACGATCTCCTTATAACGGAGGGGAGGCACCCCGTCGTCGAGATGATCTCGGAGAAAAGTTTCATCCCAAACGATTGCTTCATCAAACCCGAAGAGAAGCAGGTCCTCATCATCACCGGCCCAAACATGGGAGGGAAGTCGACCTTTATCAGGCAGGCGGCCCTGATCGCCATACTGGCGCACGCAGGGAGCTATGTACCGGCCTCGAGGGCGGTACTGGGTCTCATGGACCGTGTCTTCACGCGTGTCGGTTCCAGCGACAATCTCGCCAAGGGGCAGAGCACGTTTCTCGTCGAGATGGCGGAAACGGCGAAGATCCTCCACAATTGCACCTCCCGGAGCTTCGTCATCCTCGACGAGATAGGGCGGGGAACGAGTACCCTCGACGGCCTGAGCATCGCGTGGGCCGTCACGGAGTTTCTTCTCGAGGCCGAGGGGAAACGTCCCAAGACATTGTTCGCCACGCATTACCACGAGCTGACCACGCTTGCCGATACCTTCCCGCGCGTCCAGAACCTCGCGGTCGGAGTTAAGGAGTGGGGAAACAGTGTACTGTTTCTGTACAAGATACGGCCCGGCACGACCGATCGGAGTTACGGGATACACGTCGCACAACTCGCCGGCCTCCCGGCCCCCGTCATAGAGCGTTCACGCGAAATCCTCACCGCCCTGGAGGAGGAACATGCGATTCCACGGATACGAATGGATGAAAAACCTGCGCAGAGAGAGCTCTTTTCGGGTGAATCCCGGCTGCGGGAAACCGTGAACGATATCGACATCGTCACGATAACGCCCCTCGAAGCCCTCCAGATCCTCGCCGAAATCAAGCGTATCGCACGCGAAAAGTAGCGGACCGGCCGTCTGGCGCAACTTTTGCTATACTATAAGCGGATAATTGCGGCTCAGCGGCGGTGCGACGCTGGCCGCTGCAGCCGCAATTCGCTGGTGCGGCTCGAAGCGTCCGCGACAGCGAATTATAACTTCCACATCGGTAACGGAGGAAGCGGTGCAGCCCACGATAAAGATCGCCATCCTTGGTGGGGGAGAAGATGAACTCAGTATCCTCAGTGAGTTTCACCGGACCCCCGGTCATGAGATCGTGGCGATCTACGACAGAGATCCTCTCGCAGTGGCAATGGAAATCGCTGAAATTATTGGTGTTCCATCATATTCGGACGACACGTTCGTCGAAGCGTTTCGCGCGGCCGACTACATTATCGTCTCTGAGGACCGTCCCCGCTTTCAGCGTGAAATTGCGATGCTCCGTCGTGACAGGCAGCGGATCGTCAATCCCACCGAGGCGGCCAACTATCTCGTAAGCGGGGACATTGGGCCCGAAGGCGCGGAGCCGCCTTGGCCGGCGCATCTCGATCAGGCCCTGAAATACATAGAGCGGATAACCGACCGGGGCCGCCTCCTCAAGTGGCTCCTCGAAGTCGCGGTACGAGCCGTGCAGGCATCGAGCGGATCCCTCATGCTCTACTCGCCCCAGACAGAAGAGCTCTACATCGGGTACGCTGCCGGTTTGAGCACCGCCACCATCAAGAGAACACGCCAGAGGATCGGCGAGGGAATCGCCGGCGAGGTGGCGGAGACGAGGGTGGCGAAATTAATCACGGAGATCGTCGATCCTGCCCTTCACCGCGATGGGCGCGAGCGCCCGTCGATTCAGAGCGCCATATCCACACCCCTCATCATCGGCGAACGGCTGCTCGGAGTTCTCAACGTATCGACAAACAGGGGAGAGAAACAGCTCGCCGAGGACGACGTCACGGTGATCGAACTCCTTGCATCCAAGATGGCGCCGATACTCGATCAGCATCTCAGGATAGACGCAGTCGAGATACGGGAAATCGAATATCAGATCCGGCACGGCCTTGAGTCACTCGTCCGGCAGGATATCGGCTTCCATGATATGTTCACATACCTCTGCCGGTTCATGGCCGAAAAACTCGAGGCCGACACGGTGACCCTTTACACGGCAACAGATGAGGGGAACTGGTTGATCCTTGGAGGCAGCGATCAGCAGGTCCACGATGGCGTCCATATGCCGCGCATTCAATGCATCAAGGGAAGTCTCGCGAAGGCGTACCTCAATGGAGAGGAAGTTCTCATGACCGAAGCCCGCCGGGAAGCGGGGCTCACGCTGAAGCAGGATCAGGGAGCAATCACTTCGATCTACTTGCCGCTCGTGCATGAAGAGCCACTCGGCGTTCTCGTCGTCGAGATGTCCGATCCGGCGGCCCTCGAGCGATTCTTCAGAATCAGGGAAACAATTCGCTTTCAGGTCAGTTTTTTCACCCATACACAGCTCCGAGAGACACGCCAGGCGAGAAAAATGGAGAGCCTCGAGGAACTGTCCGCCTTGACGCCGTACCTCATGAGCATCAACGACACCGTCGGCAGGATCAAAAAGATGCCGAAGCTTCTCTCATCCCTCGTGGGAGCCTCCCTGGGTAGTTTTTACTTTGTGAGTTTCGGGCACAGGGAACATGTATTCTTCAACTTTCCCGCCGACGAAGCGGTGCGCCAGGACCGTATCTCATCCGACGAGCTGCTCCTGAACAAGATCATCACCGAGAAGCGTCCGGTCTGCACGAGTTTTCTCTCCGTCGATATCGACATGTCGTCGAAGCCGCCCCAGTATCGCTCCGTCATCGCGTACCCCCTCATCCTGTCAGATAGGATCACGGCGGTCTATATCGGGTACGACAAGGTACCCACCAATCCACTCGATTCGTCGATCTTCGCTGCGCACGATGTCGAACTGCTGCGCCGCGTCAGTACCTTTATCGAACCCCTCGTAACGTCGCGCGAACAGGAGGAGGCTCGTGGCGAACCGCTCACATTCGACGACCTGCTGAAAACCAACCAGCGGATGTTCCTCGACCGCATACGGGAGGAGGTCGAGCGTGCAGCGCGATACCATCATGCATTCACCGTAACTATATTTAAAATAAATGGATTGAATGGTTTGCTTGATAATAATTATCAAGATGCGCTCCACCTCATAAACGAGTTGAGCCTTGGTATACGGCGGCGCGTGCGTAAGACGGATTACTTCTGCTGGATCGAGTCGAACCTCTTTGCCGTGCTTTCACTCGAGAGCTACAAGCGGATCGGCTACCTCGAGAATCGGATCAACGAGTTCATAACCGGGGCACTGAATGAGAAGGGATTGTATGAACCGGGATCCTTTTACATCTCGAGCAGTTATGCAGTCTATCCGGGGGCCTCGGACACACCGGCCGACCTCATCGGTGAGGCCAAATCCAAGTTGAAATAGCGAAAGCGGCATCAAGCTTTTCCCCGTTGCCATCGTTAGATTCGCTGTGATACAGTAACGGTTCGGATGTCGCATCCGGCGCCTGTTAAAATTTCCGTCATACAGCGGGAACGGTGCGGAACCGGAAGGAGACGGATATGGCCGCTATCCACACGCTGCCACGCGAGGTTTCGAGCAAGATTGCCGCGGGAGAGGTGATCGAACGGCCTCTGAGTGTCGTCAAGGAATTGCTCGACAACGCGTTGGACGCACATGCGACCAAGATCGTGGTCGAAACACTCGAGGGTGGAAAATCACTAATCAGGGTGGAAGACGACGGAGACGGCATTCGGGCGGTGGATATTCCGGTTGCAGTCGAGAACTTCTCGACGAGCAAGATACGTAGAATCGAGGATATCGAGAATGTGCAGACACTCGGATTCAGAGGCGAGGCCCTCGCCAGCATCAGAGCGGTCAGTATCTTGACCATAGCGTCCCGATTCCGTGAGGAAGATATCGGGCGTGAGATGCAGTGGCGGGGCGGCACCTGCATCAAGGACGAGCCGTGCGTTCGAAATCCCGGCACCGAGATCAGCGTGCGGGACCTCTTTCACGATCTACCGGCCCGGCGGAAGTTTCTCGCCGGGGATACGGCGGAGCGAAGGCGCATAGCCGCACTTGTGCAAACATTCGCCCTCGTCTTTCCGGCGGTTGGTTTCACGCTGCGAGAGGGAAACTCCGCTATACATGCGTACCCGCCGTCGAGTCTCCGCGAGCGGGTCGAGGCGATTCTCGGCAATGATATCTTCCCGCAACTCAAGGTGTTCGACAAGAAATTCGGCCGCATGAGTGTACACGGGTACGCCTCGCTGCCCACCATCACGCGTACCAACCGCTCACATCAGTACTTCTTCGTCAACAGGCGATCGGTACATGACCGCATGATCAGCCACGCAATACGCCAGGCGTACGAATCCCTCATTCCGGCGGATCGATTTCCGATCATCGTTCTGTTCCTCGAGGTACCGCCCGATGATATCGATATAAACGTCCATCCCGCCAAGGCGGAGATACGGTTCAGGAAACAGCGCGAAGTTCACCGGTTCGTCTCGACGGCCCTGCGTAAGGTGCTCCGCGGCGATACTATCAGCTTCCAGGATAAGGTTGAATCGATCTACCGAAACATATTCCCCTCCTCCTCATCATCCCAGGGTGATTCCACACCCGCACACCAGAGCGTCTACAGCCAGCGTGACCTGTCCGGAAAGGACACCTTGAAACTCGGTGAAGAAAATCCCACATGGACTCTCCACGAGGCACCGCTGTCCCTATTCGAGGATAGTGACGTTTCAGCGGTGATCTCGAGCGGCAATCTCTACTGGCAGCTCCATCAGAGTTTCATTCTGATACAGATCCGCGGCGGATTGGTTGTCGTCGATCAGCATGCCGCCCATGAGCGGATTCTCTTCGACGCGGTAAAGAACAACATGCGGGGGAGAAGTCCCGCCGTCCAATCGCTCCTCTTTCCCGCCACCTTGGAGTTAACGGTTTCCGAGTTCGAGCGTTTCGAGGAGCTATCCGGTTTTCTGCCCCAAATCGGTTTCGAGATCGAGCCGTTCGGTCTGCGATCGATCATCATTCGGGGTATCCCCGCGGGAGCGCGGAACTGGAATGAGGGTGAGCTCGTCCGGGACATCCTGCACGAGAGCGGTGGTCACGGATCGGATGTCGAGGAGGTATTGAAGACCTATGCTTGCCGATCAGCCATCAAGGCGGGAATGAAACTTTCACCGGGTGAGATGGAGAGTCTGACCGATCAGCTCTTTGCCACCGATTTTCCCTTCACCTGCCCGCACGGCCGCCCGACGATTCTGCGTGTCGATCTCGCGGATCTTGAACGACGTTTCCAGCGGACCGTCTCATCAGCGGAGAAGTAATGAAACCGCTCGCCATACTCGGTCCGACCGCCGCCGGTAAAAGCTCCCTTGCGATCATCCTTGCCGGGAGACTCGGGGGGGAGATCGTCTCGATCGACTCGCGCCAAGTGTACCGTGGAATCGATATCGGCACCGCGAAGCCATCGCGTTCGGACATGGAGCGTATTCCGCACCACCTCATCGATGTGCTGGAGTTACGCGAGAAAATCGACGCGGAAAAATTCAGCCGTATGGCAATGACGGCCGTTGGGAGTATACTGGATCGCCAAAGACTGCCGATTCTCGTCGGTGGCTCCGGCCTCTATTTTCACGCCCTGTTCAACGGCTTCTTCGATATCGATCTTGATCCGTCCGAACGAATCGCGTTCGCCGAATCGGTCGCCGATATTCCGACTCCGGATTTGTACCGGCGTTTGAGCTTCGAGGATCCGGACAGCATCCAGCGGATACACCCCAACGACCGATACCGGATCATCAGGGCACTTGAAGTGTTTGCACTTTCAGGTGTTCCGCTCAGTGAACATTTCCGTCTCCAGCGCACCGATTCCGAATAT
>CBFCXB010000146.1:0-6518 GCA_965601905.1 uncultured bacterium
GGCCGAAGCGCGGCGAATCGAGAAGGCGCGGAACGCGGTCTATGCGCGCATCGAGGAAGTGATCGGAAAACGACTGCATGGATGATCCGTTCCGGGCGTGAGGAATCGGATGGGCGGCATTCTTGGCGCCGTGGCGATATATTATAATCCCCTCCCCGGATCTCGAGGATGTCCGGATTATCATCGTCCAAACTGGTCCGTTGGAGGCTCGCCCTACTCGATGAAGGTACTCTTGATCGCTCCCCAACTCGACCCTTCTGCCGCTTGCCACCCGCCGGGTGGTATGCACTCGGCACACGTTCAAGGCCCCGGCGGACACGGATCGTTGAAGTGGAGAAAGGGATACGGTTGGGCCGGTTCTATCGGATACCTATCCAGACAGCTCAGTATGTGACATTCGTCGAAATCCGGATGGGAATCGATCCGAATGTACGCCAATGTCACATCGGTAATCAACAGGTTCTGGTGGCAGATCCAGTGCCAATCATGCTGGCATTCGTGATATATAACCGAGAACCCGGTTTCCAGGTATCCGAGAGACTCCACGATGAGCGTATTGTTCCACGTGGTCCCGCACTGAACGAGATTCATCGGGTAGTCTACCCTGAAATCGGCGCCTATCTGGCCGTTCGGGCCGGGATGACACCAGATCCACATCTCGATCGGTTGCATCGCAGATGCCGGGCAGTAGGCATAGATTTCGT
This sequence comes from uncultured bacterium, assembly GCA_965601905.1. GTDB lineage: Bacteria > Krumholzibacteriota > Krumholzibacteriia > Krumholzibacteriales > Krumholzibacteriaceae > DATKWS01. The sequence goes on from CBFCXB010000146.1 coordinate 705, forward strand.
GTTCCGCATTGACGTACAACCCGATAAAGCTGTAATCCGCCGCTGCTGACGTTGAGATTAAAACGAGCAGGGTAAAGGCCAATAACGATTTCCCCAATGAATCACCCCCTCTTCGAACCGCCTTGCCGGACGGTGTTGTTCCTTCCCACCACATTACAATTATAGCAGAAATCGAGCGATCGGCAATACTTCGCGAGGGCATCGCGAGGGCATGGATTTGGGTGACCCGGATTTGGGATTTTCCAATTCGGCGCAACCGTGCCCGTCTTCGTCATCCTCGTTTTTGAGGGATTCCCTCAACGCGCGGGCGTGCCGCCGGGACGCAGCGCACGCAATCCATAACGAACAGCCGCGTGATTTTTGTCCCTGCCATCGTGTGTCCGTACCGCTCATTGAGAATCGTAGAACGCCTTGATGCGCCCCCAGGTCGACACCGCCGTGCCGACGACGCTCAAAGATTCAAAGGCACGACAAACCACACAACCGTTGAACCAGTTCACCATATCAAGCACGGCCGTCGAATTTTGTGTGTCCGTAAATGTCACCGCCAGGCCGAATCCGTCGGTCTGCGTAGAACCATCGCAGGCCAAAAACCACGTGAAACCCCAGGGTGCACAGGTTATGGTCTTTCCCGAAGACGTATACTTCCTGGTGCCGGATACGTAACAAATAGAGTGGAGAGTGAATTCGAGAGAGTCGACCTTCGTGCCCTCCGGTTTCACATGGAATTTGAGTATGATCGATCCGGATGGATTTTGATAGACCCACCAGCCAGATTCGACCGGACACTGTGCGGTAGAAGCAGTCGGTTGCCCCAGGACCGCGAAGACCATCAATGCGACGATAAATCTTATCACAATCTCCATCTCCCATCTCAGATTCATTTCACATATTTCTTGTACACATCGGCGACGGAGGCTCTCACGTCGAAGAGCGATTCGACAGTGTATCCCGCTTTGCCCTCTTTCAGTTTTTCGAATAGGTTCGGCTACACAACCTCTTTGTATATGAAAACATCTCCCGTGTCAAGTTGGCAAATTCTCCCAATCCGCCTTCCGCGATCTTGTAGTTCTCGTCGAAGCCGAAGCAAAACCCGCCGTAGCGGCCTTCCAAGGCCGGAACGATCCATTCCGATCCCCGATGTTTCTTTGTTTTGATAATACGCCCGATAGTAGTATAATTGATGATGCTTTTTGTCGATGGGAGATAACTCATGGGTCTATTCGAAAAGAAGCTCATTATCGTATGCATCCTGGCTTTCGCGGTTGTGCACATCTCGTGCGGCGAGGATTCGGTGATCGGCCCTCCCCCACCCCCGCCTCCCGACGAATTTTACATGATGTTCGACACACGGCTCGTTTACCTGGTCGGTGAGGAACCATGCGGCATTTCGCCCGGGGATTTCGATTTCGACGGCGACATCGACCTGGTGACTGTGAACCGCGAATCCGAGGACGTTTCGATACTTCTGAATGACGGGCGCGGCATATTCCGCGAAGCCGGGACGTACGGAACGGGTCAGGAGCCATACTTCGTCGCTGCCTGTGACCTCGACGGCGACGGCGGCGATGACCTCGAGAGCGCGAACCGTTCGTCGCGCACCAGAGCGTCATGGTTCGGCAGGGGAAACGGAACATTCACGAAGAGGCTCGATTATCCCATCGAAGGCGGACCCCTATCGATCGCCTTGTGCGACATCTACGGCAACGGCGCTCCGGATGCCGCCGTAGTGAGCATGGGATACGCCGTTTCCGTTCTTAACAATCTCGGAAACGGCGTATTCGACACGACCGCTTTCCATGACGTGGCTCCCGGCCCCCTGGATATCTGCGCGGGGGATTTCGACGGCGACGGGAACAGCGATCTCGCAACGGCCGACATTATGGGGGGAGTCTCCGTTCTGCTCAATAACGGCGACGGGACGTTCGCCGACTCCGTCGTCTATGAAGCGACATCCGCATACAGTATGACCTCTTTGATTTCATGCGACATCGACGCGGACGGTGATGAAGACCTGGTAGGTACCGATTACCTCTCGTCGAGTCTATTTTTTCTGGAAAACGACGGTCGAGGGATGTTCGACTCACCATCGTTATTCGGAACCGGCTCTCAGCCGGTTGATGTTCTCGCCGACGATCTCGACGGCGACGGGCGGGACGAGCTGATCGCGGTCAATCTTCTTTCCTTCGACATGTGGATATTCCGTACACCCGATCTCGACGCACCCTGCAATGTGTACGCAACCGGCGCCGGGGCGTATTCGGTCTGCGCGGCCGATTTCGATGGAGACGGCGCACGGGACCTCGCCGTCGCCAATGTAGCTAGCAATTCGGTGGTGATCTACAACAATGACGGAAACAGCCGCTATCCCACGAAGCTGCGCCAATTCGATGCGGGGGATTCACCGGAATCCATTGTTTCGGTCGATCTGGATGGGGATGGAGACCTCGACCTCGCCGCCGCATCCCGCCAAAACACTGTTTCGACACTCATCAATGACGGCCGGGGAGTTTTTGCTTCAGGGTCCGAATACACCGTCGGTGGACCGCTCAACTCGATTCTGTCGAGCGATCTGGATAACGACAACGATAATGACCTTGTCGTTACGTGCTCCAGCCCGAAGAACGCCGTCGCCGTACTGCTGAACCACGGGAACGGGACCTTTCAGGAGCCCGTGGAATACGACGCCGGTGACGGACCCAGGTCGGCATTCTCGTGCGACCTCGACGGCGACGGGTATAACGACCTGGCCGTGGCGAACTACCAGGCGACGTACATCTCGATCCTGCTGAACGGGAGAGATGGAACATTCGAGCCGCGTTCGGAGTACGGCCTCGGAGATTGGCGTTACCCGTATTCGATCGCGGGTCACGATTTCGATGGAGATGGCGATAACGATCTGGCCGTGGCCGATAACAACCAGGGCGAGGTGTTCATACTATCGAACAACGGGGACGCAACGTTTCAGACGACTTCATTGATCGACGGCAGCGGCAATCCTTCCTGCCTCATCGCGAACGATTTCAACGGCGACGGGTTCATGGACCTCGCGGCGGCGCATATGCACCCGGCGTGCGTACTGGTGTTTCAGGGTAACGGCGACGGAACGTTCGATTCCGCGCGCGAGTTCTTCACAAACGGCCGTCCGTATTACCTCGCCTCGTGCGATCTCGATCTGGACGGTGACGGCGACATTGCCGCCGTGAATGGAGTGGGAGAATGCATCTCGATTCTGCTGAATAACGGCGCCGGGGATTTCGCGTTGATGGACGGGTTCTGGGGCGGCACGGCCCCCAGCGGATTGGCCGCCGGGGATCTCGATGGGGACGGCGATTGCGACCTGGCCGTCACCAATCTGATGTTGAACAAAATTTCAGTCATGATAAATACGACGACGGAGTGAGCCGTAATTGCTTCGGCCAATATGCCTATCTGGACGCACACCATTCGAATTCCTTTCCGAGTAGTTGTTGCATCGTCGCTATGCTGCCTGGTCCTGGCGCCGGCGCCGCTGACCTCTGCCGGCCGGGAGTCCGGCACCATTACCGAGCGATATATCGCGCGGCGCTGGAATACCGATTCCGGACTTCCCGACAACAGCGTGCGGGCTCTGGTCCGGACGGGGGACGGGTACCTGTGGCTGGGAACACCGGCCGGACTCGCGCGGTTCGACGGGGTGCGATTCACCGTATACAACCAGTGGAATACGCCTCGATTGAAAGAGAGCAGGGTGCTCTCCCTCTATGAGGATGTCAACGGAATCCTCTGGGTGGGGACCGATGGCGGAGGGCTGTGCGCGTACCGGTGGGGCGAATGGCGAAACTACGGGGAGCGGGAGGGGATCTTGAACGGCCATATAGGGGCCGTTACGGGGGACCGGAACGGGATTCTCTGGGTGGGAACCGAGTGCGGCCTTCACAGGCTGGACGGGGAAGAGGTTCGCGTGTTCGGTCTGGATCAAGGATTGGCCGACGATCTCCTGACGGCTCTCACCTTCGACGGGTTCAGGCGTCTCTGGGCGGGGACGAGATGGGGCGGACTCGCCAGATTCGAAGACGGGCTGGTACAGGTGTACGATTTCGACGACGGCCTGGAGGATCAGAGGGTTCTATCCCTGTGTGCCGATCCCGACGGCGGTGTATGGATCGGTACGATGAGCGGCCTGTTCCGCCTGGCCCCGCATGAAAAGGCGATACGCCCCGTTGAAGGCACGGACCGCTATCCCGTCACCGCCCTTGCGCCGTGGACCGGCGGGGGAGTGCTCGCCGGTACGATGGTCGAAGGCATGAAGATCATCGACGCCTCGGGGCCGAAGGACTTTTTTCCCGACGATGAGCTCGGTGACTGTCACATCCGGGCCGTTCTCGTCGACCGCGACGGCTGCGCCTGGATCGGGACCGACTCGAAGGGTCTCATCCGTTTGAGAGAGAGGACGGTTGGAGCGATAACCACCGCGGACGGCCTTCCGGAGGGATCCGTGTACGCGCTCCTCGAGGATGCCGACGGCACCACCCTCTGGATAGGCATGGAGAACAGCGGGCTCTGCCGGCTACGCGGCGGGAGGATCACGGATGTGCTGGACCGATCTCGAGGCCTTGCCGGCGACATGGTGCGCGTGCTGTCGCGGGATCGTTTCGGCAGGCTCATCGTAGGAACGATGGACGGGGGGCTCAGCATCCTGGCAATCGGCCGGATCGAGAATCTTGCCGCCGGGGAGGGGCCGGCTTCAGATAACATCACGGCGGTTTTACACGACGGGGCGGGTGCGGTATGGATCGGAACGGACCGGGGCCTCAGCCGCAGCCTCGATGGATTGGTGGAGCATTCTGTCCCCATCGGCGAATTCGACGGGCAAACGATCCGCACGCTGTATCAAAGTGAAACCGACACGCTCTACGCCGGTACGAGGAGCGGGGTGTGGAGGTTGTCCGGACATTCACCTGCACGGATCGTGGCGGAAGGCGAACGGCTGGAGATCGACATTCTTTCCCTGTACGAGGATGCCGGCGGCGGGTTGTGGATGGGCACGAACGGCGGCGGGCTCAAATGCTTATCGGGCCGAACGGTATCGAGTTTCACGACGAGGGACGGACTCCCCGGCAATTTCATATACAGCATAACGGCGGGAGACTCGAGTCTCCTGTGGATAAGCTGCGAGACGGGTGTCTTCAGCGTCAGCCGCGATTCGATGGCCGCATACGCCGAGGGCGGGCTGCGGATTCTCGCTCCACTGCTGTACGACGATTCCGACGGCATGCCCTCCGGCCGGTGCAACGGCCCCTGTCAACCGGCCGTATGCACGTCCCGTTCGGGGAACAGATACTACCCCACGAAGGGGGGGATCGCGGTATTCGAGCGGGAAGGGCCGTGGAAGGGGCGGCGGGAGAAGGCATGCCCCCCAACGGTTCTCGTCGAATCGATGCTGGCGGGCGATGTCGAGGTGAGAACGGATGAGGAGATCGAACTGTCGCACAAAACGGACCGCGTGGAGTTCCGGTTTACCGCCCCGCGCTGCTCGGCGCCTGAGAAGTGCAGATTTCTCTACAGGCTGAGAGGGTACGACACCGGACTCACGGCGCTCCATCCGGGCGGGGAACGGACGGCACTGTACCGGGATCTCCCACCGGGCGAATACGAATTTACGGTCAGGGCCATAGACAACGGAGGGCTCTGGAGCGAACGGGCGGCTTCGGTGGACTTTGTCATCGCGCCGCCGTTTTACCGCAAACCGATCTTCGCAGTTATCCTGGTCGCTGGAATCGCGCTTGCCGGCGGAGTGATCGCCACCGTCGTCCGGCACCGGCGGATCCGCAG
>CBFCXB010000147.1:0-6470 GCA_965601905.1 uncultured bacterium
CGCGAAGTGGCGTATGCTACCGGTCCTCATAACATCGGCCATAGCAATGGCGGCGATCCTGTTCATCGCTCTCAGTCCCGGGCGTCTCGAAGTTATCAGGTCGCGATTCGGCGCGATGAGGGCGCCTGATCCGATTCCCGCCGTCACAAATGAGAATAACGTACCGGCCGATGTGCTGGAAGGTTCATCATTGCAGATGGAGGGAATGGAAGTCGGCATCTCCGATCCACCGCCACCGGTGCACGATCCAGTCGTCGTTGATTCGGCCGCAAGCGAAGAGCAAACGCCGATCGAGAGGAATACCACTGACCGCGACGAGCCGGAGGTCGCGCCGGAGACCGATCCGGAGCATGCCGTGACGGGAGGAACCGCCGCCGGCACCGATCCGGAGCATGCCGTGACGGGAGGAACCGCCGCCGGCACCGATCCGCCACCCCCGCAATCGAGCGAACGGGAACAAGCGGCGGCGGTTGGATATTTCTCCGTGACCGTCGAGCCCGACGCCGAGATACTGGTAGACGGCGTGCACCGGCTCCACGGGAACAGTCTCGCACCGTTCGAGCTGTCATCGGGAGAGCATGAGGTGGTTTGCAGAAAGGAGGGATATCGCCAGTACCGCGAGCGGATCAGCATCAAGCGGGATGAGCTCTCACGCCGGAACATCCTCCTGCAGCCGATCACCGGCAGCGTGAATTTCATCACGGATGCGGGTGTGCAGGTCTACATCGACGGAATGTTCAAGGGAAGAACCCCGCTCGAAGAACCGATCACGATTCCAACCGGAGAGCACCGGATCGAACTGAAAAAGATCGGATGCAAGGACTGGTCGAATGAGGTCTACGTTCCCGCCGACGAGACGCTGCAGCTCAGAATCACGCTAGTGCCCCAATGAGCCGTCCAACAGCTCCCGCGCCGCCCCGAACACTTCATCGACACCGACCGAAGAAATACAACCGTCGCGGGCCCGAACCGCAACGATATGATCGCCGGGCGGTTTCCACCGCCCCGGATCAGTAGGACCGAAGACTGCGATGCATCGAGCGCCGACGGCGCCGGCTATATGCATGACGCCGGTATCGTTGCAGATCACGAGCGCCGCCCTTTTGAGGAGAGCCCCGAGAAATCCGGGCGTGGGGCACGAGAGGACCGCGTGTGGGGCAGCACCCGCGCCGAGGACGACATCGACCGCGTCGCCGTCAACCGGTCCCCGTACCACGATCGCGTGAAGGCCGCAGCGGTCGCGGAGCAGCCTCGCGGCGGCGGCGAACCTGTCCGGCGGCCAGATATTCCGCTTCTTGCCGGCGCCGGGGTGAATGACGACGAATCGCCGGTCCCGCGGTATGATCGCCTCGATAAAACGGTCACAGGCGCGTGTTTCCTCTTCCGATGGAACGAGCGCCGACCGGAGATCCCGCTCGTGTACGCCCAGCACTGATAGTGGATACAGATTGTGTTCGCTCTCGTGCATCGACTCGAGTTCCCGCGCCGTGGGAAGTGGCAACTCGATATTATAGAATCGTCGCGTGAGATCGTGGCCGAACGGCCGGCTCGTCGATCCGATTCGAATCGACGCCCCGCTCAGCCAGGCGAGCAACATACTGGTTATCGAGAACGATACGGTGTTGAGAACGATAACCGCATCGAACCGCTTGCGCCGTATCTGCGCGATGAACCGAAACAGCCTCGTGGGGAGCCTGTTGTGGCGTTCCTTCGCGTACGTAAGCACCTCGTCGATGTACGAGTTGTTTTGCATGACATCGGTATTAATAGAAGCCGCGAGCAGCGATATGCGGGCCCCGGGAAACCGCCTGCGGAGCCCCCTGAACGCGGGCACGGCCAGCAGCATATCCCCCATCTGGTTATGTTGCCTGATTACGAGGAGCCGCGCGATATCACCATAGCGGATCTTGTCCGGATCGATAGCACGAGTACGCACGAACAGGGAGCAGAGGCGTGCCAGCGCCATTTTCCCCCGTTTCTCAAGCTTCTTCAGCACAAGAAATCTCCGAAAAAAGAAAAAAATTGGAACAATCCACCGACTACTACGTATCAATAAGACGAGAGCGGATCATGTAACCCACCATTAATCCCTCCTTACCTCGTGAGGCGGCCGATGAGGCCGCCTCTCATTTTACCGTATTGTATCAGGTAAATCTTCCAGTATACGGAGATAGCTTTCATACCGCTCCGGTCGTACCAATCCGCTCTCCACGGCCTCCTTGACCCTGCATCCCGGCTCGTGGCTGTGCGTGCATCCGGCGAAACGGCAATGCCCGGCAAGCGCTGTAAAATCACGGAAATAATCGCCCAGCTCCTTACGGGAAACACCCCATATTCCAAATTCACGTATACCGGGGCTGTCCCCGAGGTAACCGCCTCCCGCGAGGGGGTGGAGCTCGAAGTGCGTAGTGGTATGCCGTCCTTTACCCGTGCGTTCGCTCACCCGTGCGATCCTGAACTCGATATCCGGCTCCAGCGCCGCCACGATCGATGTCTTCCCCGATCCCGACGGCCCGACCATAATCGATTTCTTTCCCGTCATAATCATCCGCAACGGCTCCAGCCCTTCCCCGCTGTGGGCGCAACAGAATAGAAGACGGTACCCCAACTCCCCGTAGGGGGCCATACCCTCACGGACTCGATCTGGTTCTTCGGCCAAATCCATCTTATTTATACAGATAACGGGATCCATCGCACCGCACTCCGCCGCCACCAGCATCCGATCAAGGAGCCTCGTGTTCAACGCGGGGTCCCGAACCGCCAAGACGAGGATTACGAAGTCGAGATTCGCGCCGAGAATCCGGTATTTCTTCTTGCCGACGGAACCGCTCCGCGCGAAGATCGATCTGCGCGGCAGGATCGAGACGATCAGACCGGAGGGACCGCGTGTATCGGTACCTTCCTCTCTCCGGAATTCAACGGTGTCACCCACAACCGGTATCACTGCTTCGGGACACTTCCCGATTCGAAATCTCCCCCGGAGCGAGCAGCGCACTTCCTCGCCGCCGCTCACAACATAATAATCTGCTCCCAGCATGCGAATAACGAAGCCATTTTTCACTTTCGGTGGTGTCATCGGCAGCCGCTATCGCTTCGCCCGAATAAAAAATACGAAAACTTGTAGTAGAATAACAAAAATCTATTGTCATAGAAAGAGTAAACTGTTATACACATAGTGAATTGAGCCTGAAAGTCAAACCAGTGATGGAAACGAATACGTTACTCGAACACTTCAAAGAAGAGCTTTGCATCTTTCACCTCCGCTCACGGAAAAAATTCTCCGCACTGCAGGAAATGGTACGCCATCTGGCAACCCTTGGGAAAATCTCGGACGAACTGTTCATCATGGAGATGCTGATGAACCGCGAGAGCCTCGGAAGCACCGGCCTGGGAAACGGCGTCGCCTTTCCGCATGGTAAATCATTAGCAATAAATAAATTGACTTTGCTCTTCGCCCGCTCGACGAGCGGGGTCGACTTCGAAGCGCTCGACGACCAGCCGACGAAGATATTTTTCCTTATACTGGCACCCTCGAACAGGGGGGCCGAGACGTACCTCGCACTCCTCAGCGAACTGATCGGCCTGATCCAGAAACCCGACAAGCTGAAGGCGCTCAACGAGGTTACGGACTTTCAAACTCTTATCGATATACTCGGGGAGGAAAAGGCGTGAAAGAGGAATTCAGGCTCCTGATCGCCCTTCAGGATCTCGACATCATGATCAAGGAAGTCAAGGACAAATCGACCTCGAAGGAGCTGAGAAATCTCGGATTTCAACTGAACGGTCTCGAAGAACTTCAGGATGCCCGCGTAAAGCTCGCAGGGAAGATCCCGCAGCACCTCCTCAATAGGTACGAGAAGCTCGCCTCCCATTACACCGTGGCCATACTGCCCGTGACGGGTGACAAGTGCCTCGGTTGCTTCGTCAAGCTCCCCACCTCATTTTTCTCATCATCGTACCGGCACAAACTCCTCACGTGTGAAAATTGCGGCAGATTGCTCTACATTCCCTGATTCCCACCGAGTGGTTGAAACGTTCGACACGAATTGCGGCTCAGCGGCAGCCAGATGCTGTCCGCTGCAGCCGTAATTCGATGGCGAGGCGCGAAGCGTTCTCGCCATCGAATATTATCTTGATTTATCAATCGATCTCGTGTAAAATATTTTAACCAGGAAAGAATATTAACGGGACGGAACTATATGAATAACAACACGGCACGAAAGCGCTTCAATTCACGTTATGTCAAGAAGAAGTTTCTCGGAGCGTATCACCCATGGCAAGGCTTCAGCGTCGAGGACTCGCTCAGCGACAAGAAATACTTTCTTTTTACTCTCCCACCTTCGTACCGTTCCCTTTCCCTGGAAGATCTCAAGATGAGGGACTACCTCTTCTCGGCGGAGAATGGAATGATCGCGCCGGCGTTGACGATTCAGCGGTGCGAGAGTGGTATTACGTTTCTGATGCCGCACACGACCATTGTTCCGATCACGAAGGCCCTGCCTTCCATGCAACCGCACAACGCATTGAAACATATCACGGATCTTGCCACGGCAGTACTCTCGCATCTCCGTGCTAATCTGCTGTACCATAACCTCACGGCGAAGTCGATTGTCATGATCGATTCTTCACTGCGCATTCTTCCGACGGCATACCTCCTGCCCGCCGAGATGCTCGCGTATGGTGAAAACGACGGAGGGGGACACGTAAGCCCATCTTCGACATTGGACAACGATCTCCACAACCTTGGAGATATCTTCGAGATGTTCAACAGGTATCTCGATCCTGAACCGGCGGCGCGGTGCAGGGAGTTCGCAACGCGCCTTCAGGGACTACGCACGGTAGCGGACAGAGAGAAGTTCTTTACCTTGATGGATGATCTCGATTCATTCCTCGATCGGGGAAAAAAGGGAACACCCATCATCAAGGGACTGCACCCCCGATTCGAACCGTCCGAACAGGCGCTTTGCGCATTGCAACGTGCCACTTCACAGGCGAAACGCGGAGAACGGCATCTCATCGTGATAGAGGGAAAGGATGGCGAGGGAAAAACGAGTTTCCTTCATTTCGCCGCACAGATGCTCGAACAAAAAGGGATGTTCAAGAAGGGTGTATTCCTCAGCGATCAGCACCTGTACCGGAACTTGGGGGAAGTTGTGGAAACAGCCGATGCGGATTTCGTTCTGGTAGACGATCATTCACAGGAAGCGCTCCTCTGCGGCTGTATACTCGATCGTGTGTACAGCGCCCTCGAGCAGTGTCCGCTCGCCATCATCGCATTGAACGAGAATCCCCCGCAGGTTCTCAGCGATGCCATCTCGGAATTGAAAAAACAGGGAGACGTGAATGTAATAACCACAACGCTATCACCGCCCGGACCGTCGGAGCGACATCGAGCGCTCCGCGACATCGTTTGCGAGCGTCTGGCGAAAACCGCATGTTCGTATGCCGACACCGATCGCCCGCTCGCAATCGCGAAATCCAATCTTCTCGTATCGTTGCTGCGAGATGACCAATCCGGGAAAAGCGAGAGGAAGGAGTTTTTCTCGCTTCTCGCGACCGAGGAAAAATCCGTGCTCACATTCCTCGCCGTTTTCAGATTCGAGATTCCCCTCTCCATCCTCGAACATATTTATTCCACCGCGCAGGACGGGATTTATGCCACCCTCCACAAACTTGTTTCACTGGGACTCGTGAGCGCACATGCCGAAAAATCGGTGCTCGCCGGCTGCGACCTCTGCCTCGTCTACCGTCCGGCAAGCAGGAGCCTCACCAATGTGGTCCTCGATGAGCTGACGCCGGAACGGCGCCAACAGATGCACGATAACATCGTGCTCATGCTCAAGGAGATCGATGGAACGCCGCCTCCATATATCTACTATCACCTCGCCGGCGCGCTCAAGAAGAACGAGGCGGCCATGAAGGGATTCGAGCTCTTTCATCTTCTCCTGAAAAAAAGGTGCCTCTGCGCGATCAACTGTTTCAACGAGAGCTTCCTTCATGAAAAACTAGATCAGCACCTGCCGCCTGAAATAAGATTCAAGCTCCTCCTCGAGCTCGGCAACTATTTCTCCCTTATCGGCAGCATGGAAAAGGCCGAGAACCTGTACCGGCGGTGCAGGGAAGAAACGCAAAAGAGGGGTGAGATAGAGAAGTACAGGGTCCTCTCTGTAGAAGCGGTCAGACGGGAGAGCGAGATACTCGAAAAGAAAGGGGAATTCATCAAAGCGCGTCAGCTCCTGGAAGAAGCACTCGCATCCCACGGGGAACACATCATGTCCAACGAGCGGTCCAAACTGTACAACGATCTCGCCTGGGTACACTACCGGCTCGGGGCCTTCGACAAATCGTGGGAAAACTGCCTGATCGTTCACAAGCTTCTCGACAAGAAACACTATCCGCGCGAGATCTCGCAGGCGTACAACCTGATGGGGGCAATCAACTGGAACAGAAGCAGCTACGAGGATGCGATC
>CBFCXB010000148.1:0-6466 GCA_965601905.1 uncultured bacterium
AGCGGCCAGCGTCGCGCTGCCGCTACAGCCGCAATTCAGCCTATTGGGGCCGAGACCCAAGAAAGGTGAGATGGCGAAAGAAATTCGCGTACGATTCGCACCGAGCCCAACGGGGTACCTCCATATGGGGGGCGCCCGGACGGCCCTTTTCAACTGGCTGTTCGCGCGGCACGAGGGGGGGCGCTTCATACTCCGCATCGAGGATACCGACATCGAGCGCTCCTCGGGTGAGCTCGAAGAGCAGTTGATGGAGGACCTCCTCTGGCTCGGCCTCGAATGGGACGAGGGGCCTCGCGGTGGAGGCACCGTCGGGCCCTACCGGCAGTCGGAACGTACCGATCTGTACCGGGAACTCGCCGACAGGCTCGTGGCGGGGGGAAGGGCGTATCCCTGTTTCTGCACGGACGAGGAGCTGGAACGGCGCAGGCGCGAGATGATCGCGAAGGGTCTCCCCCCTCAGTACGACGGAACGTGCCGCTCACTCACCGATGAAGAGCGGGAGCGGTACCGCCGGGAGGGACGGCCCGAGAGCGTCCGGTTCGCCTTTCCCGAAGGAGAGGCGATGGAGCTCGCCGATATCATCCGGGGGCACGTCGTTTTTCCCCCGGGGATGGTCGGCGATTTCATCATCATCCGTTCCAACGGTCTGCCCACCTACAATTTTGCCGCGGCGGTCGATGACGCTTTGATGAAGATCACGCACGTCATCAGGGGGGAGGAGCATCTCTCGAACACCCTGCGGCAGATCGTCGTCTACGAGGCTCTGGGATTTTCCCGCCCGCAATTCGCCCATATTCCACTGATACTCGGTTCCGATCGCTCGAAGCTGAGCAAGCGGCACGGCGCGCCGAACATTGTTGATTTCAGAAAAAGCGGCTACCCAGCGGAGGCGATCGTCAACTACCTCGCCTTTCTCGGCTGGTCGCCGGGCGATGAGCGCGAGATTCTCGAGCGCGATGAGCTCATCGCCGCTTTCACCATGGAGCGGGTTTCGAACAGCCCGAGCATTTTCGATGTGACAAAATTGAACTGGATGTCGTCTCACTATATACGTACCGGCGGTGTGGAGCGGTACTTCGGGGGGGCGCTTTCGTATTTCCCCGAAGAGATGACTGAACACTACGGCGCCGAAGAGCTCGAGAGGGTATTCACGATACTCTCGGAGAATCTTCCCAGCTTCTCCGCCATTCCCGCCGATGTTGCCCCGTTCCGCCCCGGCCTGCCTTCTATTGAAGGCGAAGCGCTCGGGATGATCAAGGGACGTGGCGAGCTTCTCGCCGCTTTCGCCGGTGGATTCGCCCGGCAGCAGCGGTGGGGGCGGGATGGGATACGGGCAACGATCAAGATGATCGGCAAGGAACTTGCATTGAAGGGAAAGGAGCTCTACATGCCGCTCAGGGCCGCTCTGACCGGCTCGGTGCATGGCCCCGATCTTGTCAGCATTCTCGAGATACGGGGGCGGGAGGATGTGTTGCGGTGTATCGAGCATGCACGCGAGCGCGCGTGACGGGCGGATGCCCAAGGGACACGTAACCGGTTGGTATAGATAGATATGAAAATTGCTGTACTTCTCGGGGGCGATTCACCCGAGAGGAAGGTCTCGATCGCGAGCGGTATGGGGATCGTCGAGGCGCTGCGCCGGCGGGGACATGAGATCGTGCCGGTCGATCCGTCGCTACCTCTCGAAGAGCAATCGGAGCCGGACCGGATTGCGATCGGCGAGGAACCGCCGGCGGACATTCCATCGCTTCCCCGGGGGCGAGTATTCGACTGGCTCGGGGCTCCTGCCATCGGCGATGCCGACTGCGTGTTTGTTGCGCTTCACGGAGGGGCCGGCGAGGACGGCACCGTGCAGGCCATGCTCGAGGCGGCGGGAATCCCCTACACGGGGACCGGCGTTCTCGGGAGCGCGCTGGCGATGAACAAGGACCGTTCGAAGGCCCTGTTCCGGGAAGCGGGAGTGCGGACGGCGCGCCATCTTCTCCTCCCGTACGATATCGCGGCCGACGCCGATCGGGCGGGAAGCATGATCGAGGCGGAGATCGGATTCCCCGCCGTCGTCAAACCGAACTGCCAGGGGTCGAGCGTTGGATTCTCGTATCTTCCTGAGGTGGCGGGGCTCGACCGGGCGCTTCATCGCGCCGCCGATTTCGGGGACGAGATCGTCGTGGAACGCTATATAGCGGGCAGGGAGATCACCGCGGCGATCTTGGATGGTCGGGCTCTCCCGCTCGTAGAGATCATACCGGATGGCGGATTCTACGATTACAAGAGGAAGTATACAAAAGGTACGAGCAGGTACGAAGTACCGGTACATATAGATAGGGGACTCACCGCGCGCATCCAGCGGGAGGCGGTCCGTGCGTACAATGCGCTCACGTGCAGGGATTACGCCCGCGTCGACTTTCGCCTCGGCGAGGACGGCGAGCCGTACTGCCTCGAGGTCAACACGCTGCCCGGCATGACCGAGCTCAGTCTCGTGCCGATGGCGGCGGGGGAGGCGGGGATCGGTTTCGACGAGCTGGTCGAGCGGATCTGCCGGATGGCATACGCGCGCAGAACGAGATTCAAGCAAGGAGCTGGTCATGGACCGAGTTGAAACGTTGATGAAGGAATTCACGGAAGCCACGGGTGTCTCAGGTTCCGAGGAGGAGGTATTCGAGCTGATGCGTGGGCATCTGGGCTCGATAGCGGAGACCGAAAAGGACCGGCTCGGTTCCTTCATCTCGATACTGAGGGGAAAGAAGGAGCGGCCGCGGGTTATGCTCGCCGCGCATATGGACGAGATCGGTCTCATGGTTTCACATTTCCACGGAAATTTCATCCGCTTCAATACGCTCGGCGGCTGGTGGCCGCCGCGCCTCATCGGTCTGCCCGTTCGGATCAGAACCGCCCGTGGCTACGTGCACGGCGTTGTCAGCGGGAAGAGCCCGTTCGTCATGGAGCGTGAGGAACGGGATAAACCGATACGCTCGAAGGAGCTCTTCATCGATGTCGGACTTGTCGGCAAGCAGAAACCCGGCCGCCTCGGCATCCGTCCCGGGGATCCGGTGGTACCCGATTTCCCCTTCACCATCCTGAAGGGGGGGAAGACATACATGGCGAAGGCGTGGGACAACCGCATCGGGTGCGTGATCGTGATTGAAGCGATGCGGCGCCTTGCCAAGGTAGGACTGCCCAACACGGTCTACGGCGTGGGAACGGTTCAGGAGGAGGTGGGGATCAGGGGGGCGGTTACGAGCAGCCGCCGGAGCAATCCCGACGTTTGCTTCGCGCTCGACGTGAATATCGCGCAGGACATACCCGCCTCGCCCGAGGGAAGCACGGAGCACCTCGGGGCGGGGGCTTCGATCTGCGTGTACGATGCGACGCTGATACCGAACACACGGCTCCGCGATCTCGTCGTATCGGTTGCCGAGACGAAGAAGATTCCGTATCATTACAGCGCCGTTCCCTACGGGGGGACCGACGGCGGCCGGGTTCACCTCAACGAGTATGGTGTGCCCACGCTGGTGATCGGCGTGCCGACCCGGTATGTGCACAGCGCGGCCGGCATTATTCACCGCAAGGATTTCGACAGCGCCGTGAGGTTGATAGTCGAGGCTGCAAAGGTGCTCGACGGCAAGACGGTCGCGGGGCTGGTGTAGCGGTTTCAGCGAAATTCGAGGAGGGAAAGCATTCGAATGGCACTCATGGTCTACGATACGCTCCGTGGGGAAAAGACGGAATTCAAACCGGTCGAGACGGGAAAGGTCGGGATTTATTTCTGCGGCATGACCGTTCAGGACAAGCCGCATATCGGCCACATGCTGGCCTTCGTGGCCGGCGACATGATCAGGCGATATCTTCTCTTCAAGGGGTACGAGGTCACCTACGTACAGAATTTCACCGATGTCGACGACAAGATAATCGCGAAGGCCAACGAGGAAGGGGTAGAGTATAGCGAGGTGGCGGAGCGCAACATCGTGGAGTATTTCAAATACGCCGATGAGCTCAATATCATGCGTGCCGATATCTACCCCAAGGCGACGGAGCATATCACGGACATCGTCGCGCTGATCGAGAGGCTCGAGAGCCGGGGGTTCGCGTACGCCGTCGGCGGCGACGTCTACTTCCGCGTGCGGAAGTTCGAGGGGTACGGCAAACTCTCGAAGCGGCGCGTCGACGAACTCCAGGCCGGGGCGCGCATCGAGGTCGGCGATCGCAAGGAGGACCCCCTCGACTTCACGCTGTGGAAGGCGGCGAAGGAGGGAGAGCCGGCGTGGAACAGCCCCTGGGGGATGGGACGCCCCGGATGGCACATCGAGTGCTCCGTGATGTCGATGAAGTATATCGGTGAGACCCTCGACATGCACGGCGGCGGTCAGGACCTTGTCTTTCCCCACCACGAGAATGAGATCGCCCAGAGCGAGGCGGCAACGGGGAAGCCGTTCGTCAACTACTGGATGCACAACGGCCTGTTGAATCTCCGCGGCGAGAAGATGTCGAAATCGACCGGCCACTTCTTTTCGATCGAGGATATCAACCGGGAATTCCCCGGCGATGTGATACGGTTCTATCTCCTCTCCACCCATTTCCGCAGCCGTTCCGAGTTCAGCCGGGAGCGCCTCCAGGAGGCGCAGGCGGGACTCGAGCGTATCCGCAACCTCTGCATATTCCTCGACGAGTGCCGCGGCGGTGCGGGGGGAGCGGCGCCGGCGCCGGAGACGGGAAAACTCCGTGATCTCATCGAAGAGGTGCGGGGCGATTTCCTCACCGGCATGGATGACGATTTCAACAGCGCCGAGGCGATCGGGCATATCTTCCGGCTGGTGCGCGAGGTCAACAGGGTGCGGGCCGTGGACGAGGCAGCGCTGCGCGGCGACGCCGAGACGCTCGGCCGCATTGCGGCCGCGTTCGAGATGTTCGATTCGATCCTCGGTCTCTTCAAGGATGGCCTTCCAAAGGCGGATCTCGAGGTGCCCGGCGATGTGCGGCGTCTCGTCCGGGAGCGTGAGGAAACGCGCCGGCAGAAGGATTGGGCGCGCTCCGATTCTCTCCGGAGCGAGATCGAGGAGCTGGGATTCATCGTCGAGGACCGCGCCGGCGGCACCGTCGTGAAACCGAAACGCTGAGCGGGGGGGGTGGGGGGGGGGGGGGGGGGAGGAAAAAAAAGCGAGAGGTGTTTTTTGGTTTATTAGGGAACCCACCCCCCCCCGGGGGTTTTTTGTTTTTTTGGGCATGCCCCCCACGCCCCCCTTCCGAGTTTACTACCTTGATCGAATGGTGATATACGGGAACGCTCATTCCTCCGCGCTATGTGCCCGGAAGATCATCGATCTCACGGGCAACAGCAGGAACCACAGTAGAAGCGGCAGGAAGAAGTTGATGGTGAGGTTAAAGAACTCGGTGCCGCTCCATAGCTGCTCGCTTCCCCGGTAAAAACTCAGGAAACTCAGAAAGACCGTAATGCTGTTCGCCGCGGTGAGTATGAGAACGCCGATCGCAGCGGCGCGCAGCCTGATCCGTATCGTAATGTTCGTGACGGCGATCACGAGGGAGAGGAATATCAGCGGATTGAGGGAAATCTCCTCGGTGATGGCCAGGGCCCGGTCCATGACGAGCCGGTGGCCGAAGATTGCGAGCAGCGGTTTTGCTCCGTATGCAACGATTCGCATGTAATGGATCCCCGCCTTCGTGTAGATGAGATAGAGGATCACCGAGGCGGCGAGGAAGCGGAGAAAGAACAAGAGCACACCCTTTGCTCCCCGCGCTATCGGATCGTTATGCATGCGTTCGCCCGTCGTTGGTTCGTCTCCCGATTCCAGTATAGATATTTCCCCGATTCAGTCAATTCGATCCCGCTTCCGGCGCCGCCTCGTCCGTTCCGTCTCGCGAGGCCCCGCCGCGTTTCACGATCTTTCCCATCCAGAATATGACGAGCAGAAGCATGAAAATGACGAAGCTTACCTGCCACAGGTACCCGTGAAAGAATTCGAACAGATCACGACGATGGT
Source organism: uncultured bacterium (assembly GCA_965601905.1). Classification (GTDB taxonomy): domain Bacteria; phylum Krumholzibacteriota; class Krumholzibacteriia; order Krumholzibacteriales; family Krumholzibacteriaceae; genus DATKWS01. Next base: position 5,997 of record CBFCXB010000148.1, read on the forward strand.
ACAGGACGAGGGAGACGAAGACCATTCGCGCGAGATTCAGGATGTGGATGGCGGGGATCCCTATCGCGAGACCGATCAGCTTTTCGCGTATGCGGGAGGGATACGCGCCGATGATGGAGAAGTAGATGATCGAGGTGTATAGCCCGGTGCATTCGGCGATCACGATGAGGTTCTCACCGCCGTGGGCCGTGTAGAAGAGAAACGAGTCGCCGTTCAGGCGGTACTTGTAGCCGAGCAGATCGAGCGCGTAGGCGACCTCCCCCGCGACGGCCTCGGCCATTGTCTCAACGAAACCGGGATACCGTTTCGTCAAAAGATACGAAAGAAGCCAGAGGATGAAGAAGAGGACGACAAACAGTGAAAACTCCCTGCGGAAGGATCCACCCCGTCGCTTGACTCTGGATTCCCCGTCGGGCGTCTTTCCGTGGCCCAATTAAGTATTGTTGAAAAAACGAACGGCGGTGGGCTTG
>CBFCXB010000149.1:0-6461 GCA_965601905.1 uncultured bacterium
TTCACATTTTGCAGAAATTGAGCCGAAATACCGCTTTCTACTACATTAAATCAGCATTAACTATACCATCATGCCCTTCGAATTTTATATATTTTGCTATGAGCTATTTCCTCCGCGAATCAGCCTTATGAAATCTATAACATGTTATAATATATGACGATGCATAATATACAAATGCTGGCGTGTCACCGGAGTTTGAGCAATTCATTCTTTTCTCTCGGATTATATAAATATCTGCCGAGTAAATTAATTTAACGAATCACTTCGATGAGTAAAATGTTTTTCCTCTTTCAAAATTGAAATGATTCCTCGTGTTGAATGTAGTATTCTATCAGCAGGTACCGCTCGCGGTAATAGAGGTAGTACTTCGGCCGGTCATGCCGGAACCGAGAATATCGAAGCCAACGCTTCCGGCAAGCTGTTATGAATCGCGGAGCATACGTGCCGGTGGATCGCGAAACCTGCCTTCGGAATATAGTCGGGGATTCATTGATCGCCTCAGGCCCTGGTCATATTCATCGCTCTCTCGTCAGCATGTTCATGGTCAAACGGATCAGCACATCCTTGTCCTTCGGCTTTGATTCAGCCGTCAGGAGCGCCAGGGCGGCCAGGCCGATGTCGTTGATGATGGTCTCTCCGGACGGCAGAAAGAGGCGGCCGTTGCGACTCAGAAACTCGACAAACAGCATGGCCCCGATGCACTTATTACCGTTTACGAAGGGACGGGTCTTGATGATGAAATAGAGGAAGTGCGCGGCCCTGGCTTCGATACTCGGATAGGCCGGTTTGCCGAAGACGCTCTGCTGCAGATTGCCCAAAATGGCCGCCAGTCCATCTCCTCGTTCCTGCCCGAAAAGCTCTCCCGCTTCGTTCCGCGCCACGAGGTCCGCCTTGAGTTGGGCGATGGCGGCGCCGGCCTCGGCGGGGGTGGGCAGCTCCCCTCCCGGCTCCCTTTTCGGCTCGGTCAGCGTGCCTGCATCGTAGCGCTGCAGCCAGATGTACGTCTGTGTGTATCGAGTGATGACTTCAACTATCCCCCGGCCCATATCCGCGGTGAGTTGGGGACTGGCGATGGTCCGCCGCACAAGCTCGAGTGCAGCCTCGATCTCCCGTGCGTTGGTCTCAAGACGCTGGCGATTGATGGTGAGACCGCGTGTCAGGTGCTCGCGCAGCACCCTGGTGGCCCAGATGCGGAACTGCGTGCCGCGCTTGGAATTCACCCGGTAGCCGACGGAGATGATGGCATCGAGGTTAAAATACTCTATCTGGCGCTCAACAGAACGCCCGCCCTCATCTTGAACTGTTGCGAAAAATGCAACAGTTGAATTCCTCTCCAATTCCTCTGTCCTGTATATTTTGTGCTAGTGCCTCGAAATAACAGACTTATCACGCTCAAACAAAGCAGCGAGCTGGTTGAGGCTCAGCCAAAGTGTTTCATGTTCCAATCGCACATCCAAAGCCGGCAATCCGTCCCCGGCCTGATAGATAACGATCTCGCCCTTGCCGGACGTCTGCACGCTCGGCTGTTTTTCGGATTTCGGTTTGCGTCCGCGTGCCATTATTTGCACCACCAGATTCCAAGAAAAAAGAACATTATGAACTTACCGTGACTTTCAGTTTTTTACCGAGAGCCAGCGCGAATTTCTCCAATGTTGATAAACGTATATCTTCTGCATGATTCTCAATTCTCGAGATGGCGGATTTTTTCGTATGAAGCCTCCTCGCCAGCTCTTCTTGAGTCAAACCGGCATCCTCTCTGGCAAGTCGAAGTAATACACCGATCTTGAATACATCATAGCCTAACCCGTATTCCCTGACAAATCCCGGATCTCTTTTTTTCCGCCTTTTAACGTATTTTTTTAGATCACTCATCCTCGTTCACCCGTTTCGTGATGACTCCGTAAAAATCAGCGAGGTAGCTCTATATCTAATGTGGCTATGTTAACGCAAACGTTAACTAAATCCAAGCGCAAATTCAATTTTGTAACGGTGGTGCGGTTAAAACGCTGCTGGCGGCGCATAGACGAAGGTTTACACCCGACGTCGGGTTTCGCTCGCAACCTGCCTCCCCATCCCGTCGCACCCGTTCCAATCAATCGAGTGCATGCCCGCCGGCACCGGAAGCAGTTCTTCCACCCGGTTTAGACATGTCAGTATGAGACAGGGAGTGGTACAAAGGTCGGGGGCAGGTCATCGGAGCTGAGCACCTGAAAATAAACTTTCTACCGCAGGACAACGACCTTCCGCGTCACGTCGTACCCAGCCGCCTGCATCCTGACGAAGTAGATGCCGGGGGCCCTGCCGCGGCAGTCCCATGCGTGCACGTAGCGTCCCGGCTCGTGCCGGGCGTCGCGCACGGTATCGATCAGGCGTCCCATGACATCGTACACACTGATCACGACGCGCGACGGCCGCGGTATGTCGAATCGAATGGCGCCGCTGGAGGAGACCGGATTGGGAAATACGCAGCGGAGCGCGAAGACGCTCGGATCGGGGATGAGATCATCAGTCTCATCGACCGCCGTGACATCGCTCGTAACGACGACGTCATCGATGTACCAGCCCTCCTCCGTCCCCACGTGCGAACCGCCGGCAAAGGTGAAGCGAATGCGCGCCGCCCCCTCGTAGGCCGAGAGATCGAATACCGCCTGCGTCCATCCGTCCGTCCAGCCGTAGCATGGGGTGTAGTCGGGAACCGGATTCGAGCTGCCCGGATATATCGTGTGCGGGTAGTACCCCAGCGGAACGATCTGGAGCCAGGTGCCGCCGCCGTCGATCGATATCTCGACGAAGCCGCCGTCCGAGGCGTAGTCGCCGGACTCCATCTCCGCCTGCATCCAGTGCCAGAAGGTAAGACTGGCGTCGGGGCCAAGGCACAGCTCGGGCGTTTCGAGGGCGGCGTACGAGTAGTGCTGGTACTTTGCCCCTCCCGGGCCTCCGCACTTCCAGGAGGTACCGCCGCCAGGGGTATGGTTCCTGTACGTCTCGAGATGCCACTCGTCGACGAATCCCTTGATCAGCTCGGTATGGGTCCATCCCACGTCCCCGCTCTCGAAATCATCCTCGAGCAATCCGCCCGTGTAAACGGCCGTCGTGCATGCAGCCTGCCGGCCGCAGGCGAGAACGACATCGAGTGGCAGCGCAATCTCGCGGTGGTCGGGACAGCCGGGAAGCACGGTGACGACGAACGGCGTTGTTATCCACCGCTCCTCGCCGGCGGGGATATCGGGAATCGTCGATGCTCCTAGGACTATCTCCGTGCAGGAAGCGGGCATGAGCGTCAGATCGACACTGTCCGCATCGCCAGAGCCGGCGTTTGCGAGGCATACGGATACCTCGACGGTCTCACCCACCTCGAGACACCCGTTCCCGTTTCCAGAATTCGTGTCGTCGCGCACCACAGCGCTCACGGAGAGAACGGGAGCGTGCAGCTCGACATCGAAATGGCGGACGAGGGATGTATCGCCGTAATCGAGTGTGAGCTCGAAGGCGGCCGTGTGCCCGTCGGCGGCGCCCGGTGATATGGCATAGAGATAGCTCCAGGCGGGCGTGGCCGTCATGCCGGGGCCGATATTTCCGTACGAACAGGCCGAGTCGAGCATTGTCACGTACGGATCGTTCGTACCGAGCCTCCCCTGGGCGTCGGCGGCCGTGCCGGGACCGATATTCGTGATGGCGATGACCGTCTCCACCGTCTCCCCCGCATCGGCCATGCCGTCCGCGTCGCCGCTGCTCGGTGCGGCGCCGTCATCATCGATCGTCATCGACTCGATCACGAGGATGGCCTGATCCGGCGAGACGACCTGGAGCGTCTCCAGCGCGGCATAGTAGTTGTGGGCCTTCGCGGCGACGAATATCTCCCCCGGCTGGTCGATATCAGGATCGAGGTAGACCGTCCCGCTTCCGTCGGTGTACCCCACCGCGTTGTAGGTGCTGTCGGTGAAAATGCTCACCCGCGCTCCCGAAACGTCCATCCCGCCGTCCGCAACCCGTATGCAGATCTCGTTCTCCGAGGTGTGCACCACGGGCGGCGGCTCGAGGGCCAGGGTACCCGGCGCTGCCGTCCATATATCCATCGCCGGATCGCCAAAAAGCACGATGGCGTAATGGCTCCACCGCATCCCCCGGTAGTCGACGTAGGGAACGTTGTCGATCTTCGCATCATCCAGCGCCCCGCCGACGGTTGTGATCCCCTCGCCGAAGATTGCGTCGAAGAACTGCCGGTCGTAATAATGCCCCGCGCCGCGCGTGCTCTCGTGCGCGCTCGCGCCGTAGCGCGTCGTCCCGATGTAGGCCACCGCGCCGTTCTCTATGAATATGAAATGCTCGCCGATCGCGTCATCCACGTAGCTGCCGTCGGTGGTGCGGTTGTCGAACGCCGCCGTGTAGCACCCCTGGATGAAGGCGACAACGTAGCTGTTCGTGATGCCGTCGTTCGTGAACGAGGTCAACACATCGCTGTTGTACATTTTCATCGTGATGTTGTTGATTGAATGTCCCAGGTGATTGACGATATGAGTGCCGCCATTGATCGCCCCGATCACATCGTACTTGCTCCAGACCGCCGGATAGAGATCGCGGTCGAAGAGCGTCGTGAAGTTCCAATCGGCGGGGATGCCGATGGTCGTGAATCCGTGCGCGTCCGTCCCCCCGATGATCTCTTCCTTCGAGTCCGATCCGTAGGTCTTGACGCCGCCTTCGTCGTATAGAAGCTCGCCCGTCATCAGCACGTTCTCGATCTGGCCCGCGACGGGGGCCGTCTCGTAGCGGATCAGCTTCGCGGTGAAGTTCGACGCCTCGGTGAGGGTGCTCACCGGGGCGCGGCCCAAGCAGATGTCCGGCATGAGATCCGCCTCGCCGGGCTCACCCCAGTATCCGTCGCCGTCCGTGTTCCAGTTCCCGTCGAGTGCGGCGTAGTATATGTCGGCGGGGACGTCGTCATCGATCACGGAGGGGAGTATCTCGCCGTACAGCCCTCTGTGCGGGATGATCTCGTCGTCCCCGGCGAGGAGCACGTACTCCGTCTCCCAGTCGAGGTAGGCGTCTGTGATGAATTTTCTGATCTTGTCGGGGAGATCTATTCCTGTGTAGGCGGCGGCGATCGACGAAACGGCGACGATGCCGGTGCGGAGCCCCTGGCCGTTCCTTAAGGCCTTGACGTCCTGGAAGGGCGGCGCGAGCGGGATGCTGGTGATGATGATATTCGGATACGAGAAGGACGGATCGAGAATTCCGGAGCCGAGCGCCGGGCGGTCGTCGGCCCGATACGAATCGATCTGCGATGCATCGTCGACGCGCCCGAGCACGTGTGCCCGGTCCGCCGCGTGCCCCGGCCGCAGCATGCGTTGGGCGGCGGCCCGCGGCCCCATTGATGGAGCCGCCTCGATTTCGAGATCGATGCGGGGCGCGTACACGAGCTGGTTCACGCCGCCCCGGTAGACGACCGGATGGACACGGACATAGGCGATGCGGTATCCACGATAGGTCTGCGTCGTGACGTGCTTCGCCCGCGCGGCTGGAAATGGCGCCCCGTTATTATAGACGGCCGCCGACGGCGTCACGGCTTGTATCGGACCCTCGAATCCGAGCGGCACGGGGTGCCGCTCCCAGGCCACGGGGAGATCGAGCTCGATCCCGCGCTCTTCGAGAGGAAGCGCCGTGACACGGACGACCTCCTCCCCCTGCGGGAGAAGGACCCGGTAGGTGTAGACGGGAAGGAGCGGTTCGCCGGGATCGGCGAAGACGGGAAGCCCCTCGATGCGAACGACGCATGTCCCGGTCCCGCTCGTGATCGCGGGGTGCGGGAAATCGAGCGTTGCTGTGAGCACCGTGCCCGATGTTTGCGAGGCGAGGCATGCGGTCGCGATACAGACTACGATCGATATGCATTGCCGATTGAAGAACATGGCCCTCCTCCTCCATCCGGCCAGAATGATAGCTGCTATCTTATTTTCATTATTAATTTTAGCACAGAATACGTGGAATGTCAAAGCGTAGCATTCTCTGGTTGTGTAACATGGAGTGCGCAGAATTGGAAAAGACGTGGGTGGAAAGCGATAAGGATGTGCTCTCCCCAAAAAGAATCCAAACCCCTTCAAAGAAAACGAGCGATTCCACTAAACCCTCAAAATAACCATTCGCTGGCGCGGACGCTTCGCGCCGCACCAGCGAATTGCGGCTGCAGCGGCCAGCTACGAACTGCCGCCGAGCCGCAAACAAAGAGCTGCGGTTCGATCCACGGGTAAATTGCATCGGACAATTTCTATTTCAAGGTAAAATTCAGCTACAATCACTCGGTTAATTCTTTCAACATGTTAACCGCATTCTGATTTTCTGGATTCAGATCTAGACTTTTCTTGTAATATTGAATGGCCGATTGTTTATCTCCATTCAGCAAACAGGCCTCCGCCAGACTATCCCAACCGTTTGCATAGTCCGGATAGACTTCGACATTCAGCTTA